>JACXTP010000149.1 GCA_016919625.1 Methanomassiliicoccaceae archaeon | reverse complement strand
TTGCCCTATTCTTCTTGACGCTGGTACTGGTCATCACGGCTAACAACTCCATCCTTTTCCTCATCGTCTGGGAGACGATGTCCGTGACCTCTTATCTGCTGGTCGTATATGAGAACCGCAGAGATGGGACGGTCCAGGCTGGGCACACCTATCTGGTCATGACCCACCTGGGAACGGCGTTGATCATGGTGGGGTTCCTGCTCATGGCCCAGTACGCTGGGTCATACTCGTTCCAATCATACCTGGGCGTTGGCGGCACTATGCCATCAACCACAGCAACGGCGGTCTTCCTCCTCCTGTTCCTGGGCTTCGGTGCCAAGGCAGGAATTATCCCCTTGCACGTATGGCTCCCCCTCGCCCATCCAGCCGCACCTAGCAACATATCGGCCATCATGTCCGGGGTGATGGTCAAGATGGCACTATTGATGATGGTGCGGTCCTTCTTCGAGTATCTGGGGGTCATGGAGACGGGGTGGGGGCTGCTCGTGCTCGCAGTAGGATGCGTGTCTGCCTTGCTCGGGGTGTTGTACGCCTTGAAGGAGACGGACATAAAGGTCGCGTTGGCCTACTCGACGGTCGAGAACGTTGGCATAATCCTGATAGCCCTCGGAGCTTCCATGGTCTTCCAGTCCTACGGGCTGACCAGCATGGCGGCGTTGGCGCTGCTCGGGGCATTGTTCCAGGCGTTGAACCATGCCATCTTCAAATCCTTGCTGTTCCTGGGAGCTGGGTCAGTGGTCCATGCCACCCAGGGCAGGAACATGGAGGCCATGGGGGGACTGGCTAAGAAGATGCCCTACACCAGCCTGATGGTTTTCGTGGCCCTGCTCTCCCTGGCCGCCATCCCACCCTTTGCGGGGTTCGTTAGCGAATGGCTGATCTTCCAATCCTTGTTGCAATCGGTTTTCCTACCGGACATCCTGGTCAAGATTCTGATCCCCATCTCGATCGCGGTCCTCGCCTTGACCGGCGCCCTTGCCGCCGCCTTCGCGGTCCGTTTCTTCGGGATCGTCTTCCTCGCTCGGGCTCGCTCTGACCTGGCGGAGCATGCACATGAGTCCAGTGTCCCGATGTTGCTAGGCATGTCCCTCCTGGCGGTCCTCTGCGTATTTTTCGGGGTCGCCTCCTCCTGGTTCATCCCTTACATTGACAACGTCACCGCCTCGGTGTTGGGCGTGTCCATCTCCTCCGAGGTGGTGGATGGACTGGTCATCAGTCCCGGTGACAGTGACCTCGCTACCATGGCCCCCCTGATCATCGCCCTCTTCGTGATCGGCTTGGTTGGGTTGACATGGATGGCCTCCCAGGCGTATGGTGGAAAGAAGAACGTGCGTTCCGGGGACACATGGGACTGCGGCACCCCCCTGACCCCCCGGAACCAGTACACGGGCACGGCCTTCTCCAACCCCATCGTACGCGTGTTCGTCTCGATATTCCGACCTCAGAGCGAGGTCAGGACCGAGTACACATCATCACCCTACATCAAGAGAGAGATGACGTACAACATCCGGTTCATCTCGGTCTTCGAGAATTATCTCTATCGGCCGGTCACCCGGTCCTTGATAGGGGTCGCCAAGCGTCTGACCATCATCCAAGCGGGCAGTATCCAGGCCTACCTCGCGTACATCTTCGCGACGTTGGTGCTGCTCCTCATCATTTTCAGGTGAGCGAATGAGCGACCTCTTCCTCGACCTGACATTCAGTCTGCTGCAAACGCTCTTCATGCTTGCCCTTGCCCCACTCATCATCGGCATAATACGAAAGGTCAAGGCCAAGTTTCAGAGGCGACGTGGTCCCAGCATCATCCAACCATATTACGACCTGGCAAAACTGTTCCACAAGGGATCGTCCCAGTCGAGCACGGTGTCGTGGGTGTTCCACATCGCCCCCTACGTGTGCCTGGGAGCGGTCCTTGTGGCCTCATTGATGGTCCCTTTCTTCATAACCAACACCCTGGGCGTCATAGGTGACCTGATCGTCGTGGTCTACCTGCTCGCCATGGTGCGTTTCTTCATGACCCTTGCGGCACTGGACACAGGCAGTGCCTTCGGGGGCATGGGGAGCAGCAGGGAGATGATGATCTCGGCCATCGTAGAGCCGACCATGCTACTAGCCATCTTCACAATGGCCTTGATCACGGGGACGACCATATTATCTGACATTTCTTTCAACCTGGCCAGCACAGGTTTGGACCTGGTCCATCCCAGTCTCTTCTTGGCCGCCGCGGCCTTCTTCGTCTGTCTCATGGCAGAGAACGCCCGGGTCCCCTTTGACAACCCCGCCACCCACTTGGAGCTGACCATGGTCCATGAGGCCATGGTACTGGAGTATTCCGGCAAATCATTGGCCATCATGGAGCTGGCCTCTTGGACCAAGTTAGTGCTGTTCGCCGCCCTTATGGCCAATGTGTTCTTCCCTTGGGGCATCGCCACCGAGGTGACCGCCCAAGCAATAATCATGGGCATAGTGGCCATCCTGGGCAAGGTGGTTCTCATCGCGCTGGTGATCGCGGTCATCGAATCGTCCATGGCCAAGATGCGGCTGTTCCGCCTGCCCAACCTATTGACGGTGGCTTTCACTTTGGCCTTGCTGGGGGTGCTTTCCTATTACATCCTTTGAGGTGGGCTCATGAACGAACAGGCGTTGACCGGGGTCATCAACGGTCTAGCGGCGTTCATACTCCTGACCGCCTTCGTGATGGTATCTCACAACCGGATGAACCAGCTCGTGCGCACATTCGCGATCCAATCCATCGCTTTGGGGGCCTTTGCCTTCGCCGTAGCTTATTACACCGGGAGCGACCACATCTACGTCATCGCCGTCCTGACCATTGTGTTGAAGGGCATCGTCATCCCCCAGTTCCTCAAATACACCATCGACAAGATCCACGTCCGGAAGGAGGTGGAGCCATTGGTGGGGATACCGCTCTCCCTCCTCCTATGCGCTGGATTGGTCATGGTCGCTTACTATGTCGCAGAACCCATCATCGCCGGGGCGGACGCGGTCACACGGAACACCTTGGCGATATCGGTGGCGGTGGTCCTCATAGGTTTCTTCCTGATGATCACACGAAGGAAGGCCATGAGCGAGATAATCGCCCTGCTGGTCATAGAGAATGGCATTTTCCTGGGAGCGATATCCATCACCTACGGTATGCCCCTAATAGTGGAGATCGGCATATTCTTCGATGTCCTGGTCGCGGTCCTGATAATGGGCCTCTTCGCCTTCCGCATCAACCAGACCTTTGAGACCCTGGACACCACCTTCATGAGGAGGTTGAAGGATTGATCATCATAGAGGCAATACTGCTCATACCATTGGCCGTCGCCGTGGCCTGCTTCTTCCTGCCTCATCGCCGGACCCTCGAAGCCTCGGCGCTGCTCGGGACCGGGGCCTTATTCATCATCGCGCTGATGCTGGGCATAGACGTTCTTAACAACGGCCCAGTGCAATATTCCTACTGGTACGTTGACGAGCTTAGCGCGTTCATGCTATTCATCATCACTTTCGTGGCCCTGATGGTCGTCATCTATTCCGTGTCCTACATCGGGCATGATTACGAGGAAAGGGAGATCGATCTTCGGCAGTTCCGCTCCTACTATCTGATGGTGCAACTGTTCCTCCTCACCATGTTGCTGGTGGTGGTCTGCAATAACCTTGGCATCATGTGGGTGGCCATTGAGGGCACCACCTTGGCATCGGCTTTCCTGGTGGGCTTCTATGAGAAGGACACCTCGGTGGAGGCGGCCTGGAAATATCTGGTAATATGCTCCCTGGGCATCGCCTTGGCATTGTTCGGCATCGTGCTGACCTATGCGTCTTCCATTGAGGTGTTGGGTGCCAGCTCGTCCGCGCTGGAATGGACCACATTGCGCTCCATCGCGCCCGAGCTCGATCCGACCTATCTCCGACTGGCGTTCATCTTAATCATGGTGGGCTATGGGACCAAGGTCGGCCTGGCCCCCATGCACACCTGGTTGCCTGATGCCCACAGCGAAGCCCCCTCGCCCATCAGTGCCCTGCTCTCCGCCGTCCTGTTGAACTGCGCGTTCTACGGCATACTGAGATTCTTCATCATAACCGAGCTCTGCGTACCTGGGTTCGCCACCACCCTCATGCTGATATTCGGCCTTTTGTCCATGGCATTGGCAGCGGCCTTCATCATCGCGGCCAAGGATTACAAGAGGTTATTGGCCTACAGTAGCATCGAACACATGGGCATCATCTCCCTAGGCTTTGGCCTGGGCGGCTATATCGGCATATTCGGGGCGTTGGTCCAGATGTTCAGCCACGCCATGACCAAATGCCTATTGTTCTTTGGTGCCGGGAACATCCTCCAGAAGTACAACACCAAATCGATGGACGAGGTGCGTGGAGTGATCTCTGTCATGCCAGTGACCGGTGCGCTCTTGCTGCTGGGCGCTCTAGCTATCACAGGGTCGCCACCTTTCAGCATCTTCATCGGCGAGGTGGCCATCCTTCAAGCGGGATTGAGCAACGAAGAGTACCTGGTCTCCGGCCTCTACCTGGCCTTATTGGTCGTCATATTCGCCGCCTTCATGTACCACATATCTCGGATGGTGTTCGGCAAGACCACCGAAGGGGTGACGAAGGGGGACGCGGGGCCGATATCGCTCATCCCCATGCTCTTGCTGCTGGGCATCATCCTCGTCATCGGAGTTTTCCTTCCCGAACCGTTCACCGACATGGTGGAGCAGGTGGCGGGTATATTCCCAGGAGGCAGAACATGAGCGTGGAGGACCTCAAGGAGATCATGGAAGGACTACCCCCCGCCATCCTGCCCGCCATCGCCCATTGGGAGGCAGATGCGGAGCAACTTACTATCCAGGTGGAGAAAGGAGCGCTACCCATGTTGGCGGGCCATCTCCACAGGAAGCACCATGCCCGCCTGATCAGCGAGCACGTCGCTGATGAACGCAGGGAGGAGGGGTGCTTCATACTCTACTTAGTGCTCATCCTGCCCAGGGACAAGGGGGTCGTGACATGTTTGGCGGAGATCGAACCTCTCTACGGATCATTCCCTTCCATCACATCTGAGATATTTGCCGCTAATTGGTTCGAGAGAGAGGTCCAGGACCTTTTCGGGTTGACGGCGGAAGGCCATCCCGACCCTAGACCGTTGATGCTCTATGATGACTGGCCCGCCGATCGTTACCCATTGAGGAAGGATTTCGATGCCACCGTGCCAATCCCAAGGGTACCCTCCCACTATGCCTTCAAGAGGGTGGAGGGAGAAGGGATATTCGAGATACCCGTAGGGCCAGTGCACGCCGGAGTGATAGAGCCTGGTCATTTCCGCTTCAGCGTTGCTGGGGAGCCGATAATCAACCTCGAGATCCGATTGGGCTACGTGCATCGCGGGGTGGAGAAACTCTCCGAGGCGCTGCCCTATGCGCAAGGCACATTCTTGGCGGAAAGGATCTCTGGGGATAACGGTTACTCACATTCCTTGGCCTATTGCCAAGCTGTGGAGGCGGCGGCCGCCCTTCAAGTGCCAGAGAGGGCCCTCTTCCTTCGCACCGTCTACTCTGAGATGGAGAGGTTGTACAATCATATGGGGGACGTCGCCGGCATCGTGCTCGACACCGCCTTCACCCCCGGGGCCCAGATGGCCTATCTGCTCAGGGAGAGGTTGATGGGCCTCAACGAGTCCGTCAGCGGTTCCAGGTTCCTCCGGTCCCTGAACTGCTTGGGAGGGGTGCGGAGGGACATCGACCATGTGGCATCGTTGCGTATCAACGCGTTCTTGGTCAAGGCAAAGTTGGATTTCAACGACTTCAAGATGAAGGTGCTGGGCATGCCCTCCTTCCTGGACCGGACAGAGACCACGGGGGTGCTCAGCCTGGAAGCGGCGCGTCAACTGATGGTCGTGGGTCCCGTCGCCCGGGCCAGCGGAATCGACATCGATGTCCGTAGGGACCGTCCCTACGCTGCCTACAAGGACGTGTCGTTCAACGTGCCCTTGCATCGGGAAGGGGATGTCCAAGCGCGATTTCTCGTCAAGTGCGAAGAGGTCTATGAATCGATCAGCATCATCGAGCAGGCGCTTGACCAGATCCCCGCAGGCCCGATATCCGTCCATATGTCGGCGGTCCCGGAGATGTTGGCACGGTTCTCGCTAGTAGAGTCACACCGGGGGGAGCTCATGCACTGGATATTGACAGGGGCAGGGTGCCCTCATCGACATAAGGTCAGGGATGCCTCCTTCATGAACTGGCCCGCCTTGGAGGTGGCAGTCCCCGGTAACATCGTTCCGGACTTCCCATTGGTGAACAAGAGCTTCAACTTGTCATATGCGGGGAACGACCTATGAGGTGTAAAAAATGAGGTCGCTGCGATCCATATTGAAGATCAAGGGGGTGGTGACCACAGACTATCCATCGGTGGACCACATCCCATACGAGGGGTATCTGGGCATGCCAGAGGTCGATACCTCGCGTTGCGATCTGTCCGGTCGATGCGCCCTGGCCTGTCCCTCGGGAGCGATAGTGCTGACAGATAGGTCGGTGCGGATCGACCTCGGACTTTGTCTGTTCTGTGGGGAGTGCGTCAGAGCCTGCCCTAATAGCGCTATCACGATGACCAAGATGTATGAGCTAGCCAACAAGGACCGGGGTATGTTGGAGGTGGATTTCTTTGTGCGCTGAGACCTCGATGACCTCTGACCTGAGCCATCTGTCCGGGGAGCTCAAAGAAAGAGCGAAGAAGGTCCTGGGCCGTTCCTTGGCGATCAGGGAGGTGGATGCTGGGTCATGCAACGCCTGCGAAGTGGAGGTGAACGCCCTGAGCAACCCTGTCTACGATATCGAGAGACTAGGAGTGCACATCGTGGCCTCGCCAAGACATGCAGACCTGCTCCTCGTGACCGGGCCAGTTAATCGGAACATGGAGATCCCTTTGATCAAGACCTATAAGGCCATGCCCGAGCCTCGAATCGTGGCGGCCATGGGCGTATGCGCTATCAGTGGTGGATTGTTCAAAGGAAGTTATTGCTGCCACCGAGGAGTGGCCGAGGTTCTGCCAGTGGACGTATTCATTCCCGGCTGCCCACCCCGACCTCAGGCCATAATACAAGGGATAATGGAGGCCTTGGACATGATGGAAGCAAAACGGCAGACCGAGCGTCCAAAAGGCATCCTGCCGTGACCTCGTCGATCACTTCACCACTATCACGGTGCATCGCGAGTTGCGCACCACATACTCTGAGACGGAACCTATGAGGACCCGGTCCAACACCGTCTTCCCCGAGGTCCCGACAATGATAGCCTCTGCCTTGACCCGGTCGGAGGCGGAGATGATGGCCTCATATGGGCTTCCTGCTTCGAGGAGGGTAGTGGCCTCCACTCCCTTCTCCACTGCCTCCAGCTTCAATCTCTCCAAGACCTTCATACCATTTTGGATGAGCTTCTCCTTGTCCTCGTCCGCCTTCGGGCTCACTACGAAGACGATGAACAGCTTGGCCTCATGACGCTTGGCGTACTCTACAGCGTATTTGGTCGCTTTTTCCGAATGCGGTTTTCCATCGGTCGCGAAAAGGACGTTCATCTGAGATCGCCTTAGGTGTTGGCATTGTGCTGGAATTAATAATAACTTGCTCTTCCTCAGGCATCGTCCCTGGTCCTTTTGGAATAGTACACCACTTCGTCCTGGCGTGCATAGCCAAGGTGGGCGAACATCTGTTGGGACCGCTCATTATCTGCCATGATCAGACATGAGTAGATCTCCAGTCCCAGCTCCCTGAACCGCCTCTCCGCCTCCCTGACCATCATGCCCCCCATGCCCATCTGTTGGCACTTTGGAAGGACGGCCAAGCGATTGATCCAGCCCTTCCTCCCATCATGGGTGCAAAGCGCCGCGGCCACGATTCTCCCTTCGCGCTCCGCCACAAAGAAGATCGATGACGGCCTCGTCAACTGGGTCAAGACAGCCTCACGAGAGTCCCTGCCGCTGCCACTGTACTTCAAGCCAGAGAGGCGCCACAGATCCACCACCGCATCATAGTCGCTCCCCCTCATGTCCCTGATGACAGGAGGGACATCATTCCCGGCCTTGTGCGTTTCCTTCGCCATCTTCCCCCGCCTCCACATCAAAGTCCATCAATCTCGCTCCTCTTCTGGACGAACGGTTTGAAGGGACCGATCCCATGGCAAAAGCCCTCTCCCCGGCCAACGAGTCCGTGTAGATGCCATGGCATTCCAGGCACAAGGTCTTGAGGTTGCGGGGATGGTCGCTGCCATTTGCCACCCTAGGCCTGATATGGTGCACCTCCAGGTACCAGGATGGCAGTCCCTTCAGTTCCCTCCCGCAATCTTGGCACCTCCAACAATCCCTTTGGATGACCGCGGATCTCACTTTCCTCCACGCCCTCTGCCGCAAACGAGAGGGCATGTGCCGTTCGAGCAATGGTTCAATGCCCCCTTCCGGGTCCCAACTCGGGACCTCGCTCAGGACCTTATCAAGCCGATCATCGGTATGGCATATGAGCATGCTAAGTAGATCTTCATGGCAGGTCCCACAAGCATCGCATATCTGTAAGTGGACGGACCTGGCCATAACAGACCTGGTCCGCATGTCCGGATCCCAGCCTCGATGGGGGCAATCCTCCGCTCTGCCAGGGGTGCAATGCCTCAGGCTGTGACTCAGATCTCTCCCCATCGACCCGTCCAGGAAGAGGCGAAGGCAGAGACCTGACTTTCCTGGGCGGTCCTGGAAATGACATGCTCTCATGGTGTCTTTTCGCCCCGATTTTTCCTTTCAACTGCCAGGGCCAGTGCCTTACCGCCCAGGCTCCGCTCCAACGAGATGGCGCTGGAGGTGCACATCTCATGGCAGGTGTAACAACGAATGCATTTCTTGTGGGACAGTCGGACCTTGCCACGGCTCTCTCGCGCGGCTCCCGTGGGGCAGGAGCGCACGCAACGGCCGCACAACGAGCATCGGGAGTGCATGACCGCCGGGCGGAGGGCATAGACCCGAACCATCTTGACCAAGTTGCGCTCGATCGCTCCAGATCTTTTCTTCTTGCCGGAAGCGTAGGTCGAAGGACGTTTGAAATCATCGACCACCATGTCCTCCCATCTCTCTCCGAGGACCTCGATCTCATCTAGGTCCTTCTCCAAAGTCCCTCTGTTCCATGCCGCCTTGATGGTGCATACGTCCTGAGGGTGCATCCCGATCAGTCTTGCGGCGACGACATCGATGGCAGCATAGGACGGACTGGCAAGAACCGCACCGATGACCCTAGGGGCCCCGGAATAGGGGCCATCCCCTTCCATGCCCACGATCGCGTCCATGATCTGAAGGCGGGGCTTGACCAGTTCGTTCAGGTCCACTAGCATCGTCCCGAAATCGTCAGGCTCAGGAAGGCGTCCGTGGAAGGTGGCCTTCTCCAGACCGGGAATTAGGCCGAACAGGTTCTTGGTCCCGCCGGTGAGGTAGGTGAAGAGGTGGGTCTTCAGCTTGGAGACGGAGACGATAGCGTCAACATGCATGGCTGGCTTGATGATGAGGAACCGCTTGATCTTAGTCCCATGCGGGTTGGGCACCTCTTCGTATTCAACATCATAGTTCAACTCCACACCCAGGTCCTCTGCCACCTCCGCGTAACCTACGGTCTCGTAGGCCTTGCGCAGCCCGTTCGAGCTATAGAGCGACCCAGCCCCAGGACTTTCGGCGATGATGACCTGGCATCCCGCCTCCTTGAGCAGCCTGCATACCGCATGGACCATGTCAGGATGGGTGACGACAGCCTTCTCCGGCTCGCTCGCATGTAAGATGTTCGGTTTCACCAACACCCTCATTCCCGGAGATACGAACCTTTCCATACCGCCCAGGTGTCCGACGGCCTCATTCACCGCTCGGTAGCACACATCCCTTCCATATCCATCGCATCGGACCAAAGAGACCGAGCTCATCGGGGAACTAAGCCAACGCCACTAATATAAAACCAACTCCGATGTCTGACAGTTACACGAATTCCATTTTCTCAGCCCCGGTCGAAGACATCATCGCCTGAAACAGTCGATCGGTGTGGGGCCTGTCGGTGGGGCTTTCACATATTCCTAAAACATACAAAGACCTCTTTGACGAGGCCTAGGACAGCATTTCTGCCGTGCCTCGTTTTTATCAAGGAGCAGACCGATCCTCGTTATCAAAGGTCATGCTATGATTCCTTTTAGAATATTATGTGTAATATAATAATTATCAGTTTTTTGGTCAGTATATTAAATATTGAACATTTTATTATATTGATAATAATAAAATATACATTTTAATAAAATCATTATTAAAATAATATTATAATAAAATGAGTATGCCAGTAAAGAAAAGATGTTCCGACTCAATGACTTCATTAACGCATCTTAAGAACTTAACACCTTATAACCTCGAAAGCCTTGGAGTTTTTATATTAGAAACGCATACCTTTTTCCATCGGGATGGATTGCACGCACATCTCCTCTGATGTGGTGTTCAGGCCATGTTATCAATGTGGTCTTTTCGGTTTCGATGAGGAGTAATCATGTCTAGGATAGCACGAGCCTTAGTGGTAATGCTCGCAATTTCATTGCTAGCGTCCTGCCTGTTTGTCAACGTTACCGCGGACGATGGCTCGGGGACCAAGGCGTCAACGCCTGTGGTCTCCGGGGACCTATCGATCATCAGCGATGGTACAACCTATAACTTCCATAAGCTGACCGCGTCTGACGTTGAGTCCTACCGCTCCATCATGGGCACCAAGGACCTGAACACCGATTACAATCTGCAGTTGGGAGGCTTCGGCACAGGGCTGGCGCCACCCAGCGAGCTTGATTACGAGCAAATGGAGGGCAGCTATGTGCTGACCAGCACCTCTGCCGCGGAACTGACCGCAACATTGCCATCCAGTTACGACCTTTCCACATCTGGATCGTTCCCGGCCGTGGGCAATCAGGGCTCACAAGGCTCCTGCGCCGCCTGGGCCCTCACATACTATGTGTACGGTTATATGGAAGCGGCAGATAACGGTTGGACATCGGCTAAGAGCGGGTCCACCTCCCAATTGATGAGCCCGGCCTGGACCTACAACCGTTTGAACGATTATGACAAGGGTTCATCAATCGTCGCTAACGGTTGGGTCATCGAGGACTGGGGCGTTGCCACTCTGGCCACCATGCCATACGCGGCATCGGACTATACCAGCTGGGGGAACGAGAACGCCTTCCGCGAGGCACCCTTGCATCGCGCCAGCGCGGCGACCTACGCCTCTGATTACAGCACCGCCACCATCAAGTCCTTGGTGCAAGCTGGTAAACCGGTCGCCTTCGCTCTGGACGGTTATCAGTTCGGGACAGCGTTCAAGGACAACCCTACCGGGTCGAAGATCATATCCGCGGCTGATTATTCCCCGAATACCCCTAACCACGCCCAAGTGATCGTCGGATGGGACGATTCAAAGGGCGAGGATGGGGACAAAGGGGCCTTCCGCGTGGTCAACTCCTGGGGGACGGGCTGGGGGGAGGCTGGTTACTATTGGGTGACTTATGCCGCCTTCGCGGAGATGGCGTCCAAGTACGTTCCGGTCTACATGGAGGACCTGAAGGACTACGCACCCACCACCATGGCGGTCTGGCACTTCGACTCCGCTCCTGGCAGGGACACGACATTCACCTTGAAGTTGCAGAACAACGCCACCGGCGCCACGGTGGCCAGCAAGACCTACTACTATCGGTCCAGCTTCAGCTACGGAGCGGTCCCTAAGCAGGCTGCCTACATGGCGGTGGACATAACGGAAATGGTGTCCAGCTATTCCACCACCAACTGTAAGTTCGCCATCGAGTTCAGTGGTGGGGCTTCTCAGGGGACCATATCCAGTTTCAAGGTGGAGCGTTACGAGGGAGGCTACTCGGCCGGAAAGGCCTCGCAGATATCTCGCCAGTCCAGCGGTCTGCCCAAGTCCACCACCGGGGCGGTGACCACCTATATGGCGCCCTATGCCAAGATGACGTACTCCGACGCCCTGGAATCCAGCGGGATAACATACAGTTCGTCAGGGTCATCGTCCTGGGTACCAGTGGTGCACCAGAGCATGAACGGCGGCGACGCTATGCAGAGCGGGGACGTTCCAGATGGAAGATCGTCCACGCTCAGCGCCACCGTCACCGGACCGACGACGCTCCAGTTCGATTGGAGGGCCGCCTCCGAGAGCGCGGACACGTACACCTGTACCGTGGATGGAGTGGTCAAAGCCACCATATCGGGGTCGACCGCCTGGGCTCACATGAGCCTGAGCATCGCCTCCGGCTCTCACAAGGTGGATTGGACCTATACCAAGAGCGGATCGAGCAGCCGGTATGATGATTGTGCCTACTTGGACAAGGTGCAAGTGGGGAGCGGAGCGAGCGGAGCTGGGGATACGACCCCGCCGACCTCGTCTCTGAGCACCTCGGGAACGCAGGGGTCTTCCGGATGGTACATTTCGAGCGTGACCGCATCGATAACGGTCTCGGACTCCAGCTCGATATCGTCCACCAACTATCGTGTAAACGGTGGTTCCTGGCAGATCTATACTGGCCCATTCACGGTGAGCTCGGACGGTTCGACCACGGTGGAGTACTATTCCAAGGACAGCGTCGGCAACACCGAGGGTATCAAGAGCTCCTCAGTGAGGATCGACAGACAAGCGCCAAGCACGAGTTCTGGTGTGAGCGGTTACACCGTCACCTTGAGCTCCACCGACACCAACAGCGGCGTGGCCTCAGTCAACTACCGGATCGGAAGCACGGGGACCTGGATCAAATACACCGGACCCTTCGTCGCCGGTCAGGCTGGTCAGAGCCCCGTGGTGTACTATTATGCGGTGGACAAAGCTGGCAATTCCGAGACCATCCGTTCCAAGCAGATCGGCACCACCGACAGCGTCGCTCCCAGCACCTCAGCGAGCCTTTCAGGCACCTTGGGAAAGAATGGTTGGTACGTCAGTAGCGTCAACGTGAAGTTGAGCGCGACTGACAACTTGGCGGTGAAGACCACCTACTACCGTTGGCAGGGGTCGACGTACTGGTCCACCTACCTGACCAGCTTCACCACGACATTGGAAGGGAGCAGGGTCTTGGAGTACTATTCGGTGGACTCGATCGGGAACGTGGAGGCAATCAAGCTGGTCACCGTCAAAATAGACAAGGTCAGCCCCAGCACGAGCATATCGATCTCTGGGAGCACGGTGACGTTGACCGCCGTCGACTACCGCAGCGGCGTCTCCAGCACCCAATATAGGGTGGACGGAGGCGTTTGGACCACCTACACCAGACCGTTCACGGTGGTCAGCTATAGCGTGGCAAGGACAGTGGAATACCGAGCCACCGATATAGCCGGAAACACGGAAAGCACGAAGTCCAAGACCATCAGCCCAAGTGTGCAGCTCGCGTCAGTGGACACCGGGGACCGAAGCGGAATTGCTGAGATCACCGACCTGCCCTTCATCTCAGACGTGGGCGGTGGAGCAACGATCCTCGGGCTGTTCATCTCAGGGCTGATGATCTGCCTCGGAGCGGCGCTTGTGATCAGACGGAGGGACTGATTGGGTTAACTGGTCCATGAAACAGAACTTGGGGTGGGACGGTCGGACAATGTCCATCCCCCGCCCCCTAAACCTTATTTTTAAAGGTCGACCTCGATGCCGATGGGGCAATGGTCCGATCCCTGCACCGATTCTAAGATGAAGGCCTCGCGCAGGCGTGGCAACAATCCCTGGGAAACATAGAAATAATCGATGCGCCAGCCCACGTTCCTCTCCCTGGCCTTGGTCTTCATATCCCACCAGGTGTACTTTTCCGGCGAATGGTCGAAGACCCGGTAGGTATCAACGAATCCTGCTGCGATGAACCGATCCATCCATTCCCGCTCCTCCGGCAGGAACCCGGATATCTTCTGGTTCTCTTTGGGGCGGGCCAGGTCGATTTCGTTGTGGGCGGTGTTGACGTCCCCACAGACGATGACGTTATCGCCCTTCCGCACTCTCTTCATTGCGATCTCCAGGAAGGCCTCATAGAAATCCATCTTGTATCGCAACCGCTCCAATGAGGCCTTGCCATTGGGGAAATAGATGTTATAGAGGACGAAGTCAGGATAGGTGGCGGCGATGATGCGCCCCTCGCCATCGAAACGGTCCACCCCCATTCCGAACTCTATCTTGACAGGCTCGTTCTTGGTGTAGAGGGCGACGCCGCTGTAACCTCCCTTTTCTTTCGGCGATACGAAGTAGGAACGGTAACTCGGCACATGCTTGAGACCTTCTGGCAATTGCTCTGCCATGGCCTTGGTCTCCTGCACGCATAGGATGTCAGGGGATTCCTTGGCCATCCAATCTAGGAACCCCTTCTTGTGCGCCGCCCTGATACCATTGACGTTCCAACAAAGCATACGCATGAGGTCTTCCCTTCCAAGCTGCGATGCCGGTCCGACCCTTTTATTTCTTGCCCAGGACCTTGGATGTGATATTATTATTCATAGAATTATCTATTAATAAGATGATATTTATATTGAGAATATCAAAAAAAAGAATATCATTAGAGAACAAAATAAAAAGAGCCAGCTAAAATGAAAATATTACTTTTTATGATTGCGAAGAATGATACCCACCCCTTACCCCTATATAAACCCCTCTTGACCTTCGTTTAAATATTGTCAACGGACCCGCTCCTCCTACAAAGGGACGGGAAATAGGGGCGCCCGCTGAGGGGCGGGCTCCACCGGCCGCTTAAGGTAGCGGCCGAAAGACATCAACGAGGGGAAATTCATGCATAGGTCAGCGAGAGCTCTAGCGATTATGCTCACGATCGCCATGGTGGCATCAGTTCTGCCCATCGGTCTTAGCAGCGG
>JACXTP010000148.1 GCA_016919625.1 Methanomassiliicoccaceae archaeon | reverse complement strand
CCGGGGATCACGGAGAAGATGGGAAAGAACGATTCCTATGAATTCCTATTCCCACAACGAGCCTCCGACTCACCCTTGTTCGCAACCTGGAGTCCAAGATATGCCGACTATCTCTTCATGGCGTTCACGACCTCGGTGGCTTTCAGCCCTACCGATACCTCCCCTCTGACGGTGCGGGCCAAAATGTTCTTGATGCTTCAGGCGAGCATATCGCTGATCATCATCGTGATCATCCTGGGCAACACCATCAACACCCTGAATTGATCCGAAATGATTCGAGGATGTGTAGACAATTCACTTGTTATTAATATAAAGAGGATGAATCACTTGGCTGAGTTTGATCGCATGAAACCCCTGTGGATCGTGCTAGGAATAATCCTCTGGATGGCCGCCATAGCCATTGGCATAACTTATTATGAAGATAACTGGATCGTCCTTATTCCAATGGGGACGCTCATTTCCATTGGCTCCATGCTGGTGTTTTTCGGGGTAACCTTGGGGGGTAAACCGAAAGCTCAGGCCGCACCGCAACAAATGACCACGCCGATGGGGACCGCCCAAACAACGACGAACGTCCAGGCACGGCCGGCACAGTCCGCTCCCGTTACGACGACATCGTCCGACCCTACCGAGCAAATAAAGAAACTGGCAGAGCTCCATAAATCTGGGGTGTTGACCGATGAGGAGTACGCTGCTGCCAAGAAAAAAATATTGGACATCTGATGGGATGGCCAAACCCCTCCATTTAATTATTGGGCGGACCAAGACCGTCGGGACGGTCCGGTGGTGGAACAATGGGTCGACGGGAGCGTAGGGATGATGGGGTCTCCCATCTGGACAATCATTAATTGTCCCAAAGCCCATCAAGGCGTGTGTTTATCGAACTGTTGATCGGGCTTGCCGCCATTATCTTGATCTTGCTGATGATCTCCTGGTCGGTCCTGTCCATCAACAAGAGGGCCATCCCTCCACCATATCATTTCGTGGAGTCGAACGGTGCGATGTTACATTATTTCGAAAAAGGGAGCGGCCACCCGGTCGTTTTCGTGCACGGCAGCAACGGGTCCCTACAGGATTTCAAACTATCCATAATGGACCGGCTCTCTAACGATTTCAGGACGATCGCGTTCGATAGGCCAGGGCACGGTCACAGCGAACGTGGCCGTTCGATCGAGGAGGGTCGTTCGATCCATGGTGCCATCATGATCGAGGCTTGGAGGAAACTAGGCATAGAGAGGCCAGTCATAGTAGGCCATTCCTCGGCAGGAGCGGTCCTGATGGACATCGCGGTCAGACACCCAGAGGAGGTCGCGGCGATCGTGCTGATCTCGGGCGTGGTCCATTCGGGAGGGATGGAAAAAGTGCCTGTGATGGGCCTCTACCGTTCCATCTCCAGGAAATACATCGGAACTGCTTTGATGTGGACCATATTGATACCGCTAGGGGGACTGGTAGGTCGCTCCCTGTTGAAGTTCACCTTTGCCCCCGACCCGGTGCCAAAGGATTACAGAAAGATCGGTCTGGCGCTTGCTTTGCGACCGAAATGCCTCAGGGCCGAGGCGGAGGACCTGGCCTGCCTGGGGCCGACCTTGGAAGGGGTGGAGGGCGGTTATGGAAAGGTCAAAGTGCCATTGGTGATCGTCTATGGCGAGAAGGACGGTAACGTCCCGCCGGAAGGTCAGAGCATCAAATTGAGCAAGGAAGTCTCGGACTCCGTACTGATCCCAATGCCTGACACGGGACACATGGCCATGTTCACCAAACCTTATGAGGTGATCGAGGCCATCAAGCAAGCCGTTCAAATGTCGATCGGTTCGGAAAAATGATGCCTAAGGTAACTATCAAAAAATATAAAACGATAATTAAGGGATTTCACGGGGCTGCCGCCCCTAAAGGGTTTTAGACAACCAACTCAGTACCTGTCTTTCGGCTTGTGCTTGGCGTAGCAGTCCCTGCAGTAGACAGGCCTGCCCTCAGTTGGCTTGAAAGGGACCTGGGTCTTTTGACCGCAGTCCGAACAAGTAACATCGTGCATCTCGCGTGGCCCATCGTTCCTGGGGCGGAAGCCGCCCTTACCTCTGTTTCCGTACATTACTAAACTACCTATGTTGTTATTTCCCACGCCCTTTTTGGTTGCGGGATAGTCATTGCCATGTTTAAACTAGTATTTATTAGGATGCACCAAACCAATCGATTTGGTGGTCCTTGAGGGTCGATCGGTAGGTCATCGTATGGAACGAAGCACCTCCCCCAAGGCACGGGGAGCGAAGAAACCGTTCATGTTGAATAGTTCTCTTTCTCGATAATATATTATTAAATGAATAATATTATAAATGTGCATGGCCATGTCATTTTAGTTAGGATGGGATGCACTATGGGATCAATTGAAGGGATGGAAGTATCAGCTTCGGGACCGAGGGTGGTCTCGTGCATGTTGAGACCGGACCTGGAGTTCAAGGTGAAAGGACCTGAGGATGGAAACGGAAGGTCTGGACAACTTACCTGGCTCTACGCGAACAACGTAGGCAAGCGCAAGGCCAAGGACGTTCATATCGAGACCAACATACCGTCCTCCTTGGTGGAGAGCCGTCTGTGGATAGAGGCGGATATTGTCAAGGACATCAAGGAGCTGCCGCCGGAGAGGCCCCTTTGCATCGGGGTGGTCGGGGACATCGCGGCCCTGTCCGCTTCAGAAAAGGCGTTCTGGATATCTTTCAATTACCGGGGCGAGGACGAGATGTTGTACAATGAAAGGTACGAGCTGGACCTTTGAGGCCGGGCCGAGACGGCCCAATCATTTCTTCTTCCTCCTCATCCATATGTAGAACAGGCCGACCCCGACGATAGGGATCAACAATAGGAGGAACGGCCCGTGGTCCGGGTCCCAGCCGCCGGAGGGATCGTCTGGACCGGTATTGACCTCGAGCTCCTGGAGGAAGACCTCCTCGCCCGAAACGGTGGCGTTGATGCGGTATCCATATTTCCTCCTCTCTTCGGTCTGGACAAGATCGATGAATGTAGGAGCCTCGGTGGTCTGGACCTGGACCCAATCCGCCCCATCGACGCATCGATAGATGATGTATTGGTCGATCGCACCGACATCTCCTTCCAGAACGAGCGACACGGTGAGCAGTCCGGTCTCGTTCCCCTGGTCCTCAAGGTCCCATTGTAATGAAGAAACGTACACACCTGCCGTTCGGACGGTGATGTTCGCCGTGTCTACCACATCAACCCCCTGTAGAGCCTCCAGCATGACATCGTACATGGTAGCGTTGCCCAATCCTGTGATTGTAGCCAGTTGCACACCGCTACCCAGTATATCTCCGTACTGGTGCATCGTCTGTCCGGTCTCGGCGAACAGGAGGCGGTAACCTGTCGCCCCCACCTCGTTCCAGGCCAAAACAAGACGGTCCCCGCCCACCTGGTAAGGCCAGAGCTTGAGGTCGACCGGTTGGGAGGTGTTGGTCCATCTGTGGTGAGCGTCGTTGAGGAGAGGCACGAACTCCGCGGTCGCCTTTTGGTTCCCGGCCTGGCTAGGATGGTCGTCCCCACCGCCCGAAGGGTAGGCCAGCACGTTGGAGCCGTCATCGGTACTGTGCTGCACCGACCCGTTCCAGATGCGATGATGATTGCCTTCGGGCCGACCGAGGTCGTTGGTGTCCGAGCTGCCGCCGTTGGACGTCAGCACGTTGTAGAAGTCGAAGACGAGGACATTCTCGTACGGATAACCGTCCAACCAGTCGTCCACCAGCCATTGGCTCAGGGCCCTAGCGTTCGCGCTTTGAACGGGGTCTTGCACCGGCGGGGTTACGATGACCACGAACAGCTTGTCCTGCCGTGTCTCGAAGTACTCCAGAAGGTCGATGTATATCCCCTTGGCATTGGCGATGGTGTGATACTGGGAGCCGCACGATACCCCCTTCAATGGATTGTCATCGATCGCAGGTACCGGGTCGTCCAGACCTCCTCCCAACTGGGAGTTGGGGAAGCAGGACTTGAACATGATGACCTGGTTCTCCCCACCGGGATCGGTCGATGACCGGGAATAGGACGAATGCTGTCCGCTCTCATTGTAGAGGGCGCTCAGGTACGACCCGCTCTCTGGACCGCGGAACCATTCCCACCAATTGCCGATATCTGTTCGGTCGCCGATGGCGTCAGGGCCCCACCCATAATTGGTGTCGCTGACGAAATAGTTGTTATCGTCGAGCTCCTGACCCAACCCGCCATTCCCATCGGCCAGCCAGTTCTGTCCTGTGGAGTGATGTATGAAGATGAGCTTGACCGCTTCAGTCGGAGGCGTGAGGCTCGTTCCCGCCTGAGATGATATTGGAACTGAGCAAATGAGCAATAGGGTCCCGATGATGACCGTTAGAGGAACGGTCCAAGCTCGATGGACGACCATTGGTGAAAATGAAGGAGATGTGGCGATATAAATGATGGCCAAACATTTTCAGAAATGAAACATGATTTTAACCCAGTGTCAGTTAATCGAATTATCGTCAATGAAAATGACACTCCCTGTAAACGGTTTTTAGAAGGTCGATGAAATGAGAAGGTATATAAAGAGGCGTCAACAAGGCAATCCCTGCAAGAGGGTTCATGCAAAGGGAGGTCATGAGATTACCTTGGTTCGAGTTGATCCGGCGGACCTTGATGAAGGAGGGCAACGTTAGCGAAGCTGTTGCCAATGAAGTGAGCTGGAGGGTGCTCCAGTTCTTCGGGAACTCGGACGAGATCATCGATAATCTCCTAGATGCCGAGGACCGTCGCCTCTTCTATTTCCTGCAGGACCTCCATGTGCTCAAGACCCATTGGGAGGAGACGCAGCTGCTCTCTGGGCTGAACTGGCGCATATTCTATTGGAACCTCGACCAGAGAGGCATGGAGAAGGTCATCTGGTCGGAGCAGGTAAAGCCCCAGGGCGATATCTACTTAGGACTTCCCGACGACGCTTGGAAATGCCATTGCAGCCCCTCCTAAGGGGCAAACCTTTAATCCGGAATGGACGAATCCTCCGCTATGCAGTTCCTCTACTGCCCCGATTGCAAGCAGGTGCAGCCAAGAAGGTGGTATGCATCCAAACGCTGCGTTTCCTGCGGCGGCGAGTCTATCACCTTCAAGGTAAGGACCGGTGCATTGGGCTACCTGGCAGCCGCGACCTCCATAATCTCTCTCATACTGGCGGGATTGTATCTGGTCAATTACGACACTCCTCTTGGGGACGGCATTGTCTACGCCTTCCTGCTCTTCGTTCTCCTATCATTCATATTCATGTTCGTCGAGCTGGGCAGGGCACAGAAGGTGGCGGAGGAGATGGCCCGAGACCCACTGAAAAGACCTCGTGTCTGAGCTCACGGATACCGGACCTTCAGACCGCACTCCATGGCCGTTCCGTTGTCCTGCCAACGCAAATGAGAGACGTGGACGTCGCCGCCCCCTGCATCCCGGTACATGTCGCTTCCGAAGGATGAATGGACCTCGCCCCTCTCCATGGACCACAGGAACTCGATGCCCGGTCCGAAATAACCGTCCAAGAGGGGGCGGACCTCATCCTCGATCCTTTTCTGCAGCATATCATCCCCCAGTCGCAGATAGGTCTCCACCAGATCCGCCAATGTGCATGGGGCACCTTCCTGGAATGATATTGTTGACGCCAGTATCGTGGCGTGCACAGAACCTACATATCGCTGCCGATCGGCCTCATCCTGGTCGTTACCAAGCAAGGTAAGCATCGACACCGAGACCAACATCATCACGGTCAAGAACATCAGGGCATCGAAGAGCACCGCCATCCCGGACCGGTCCTTCAACCTCACCAGCAGCTCACCTCCACCAGTCCCGCCAATGAACGGCCGTCTGACAACTCTATGCACGTGGGTAGGCTGGAATGCGCTATCGGCGCGCCAGGGATCGGATCGACCCCTTGTTTGATGTTCACGAGCTCGATGCCTTGGCCAACGTCCTTGACGATAATCGAATAACCTAGGACCTGGTCGGGCATCGGGAGGGGCAGGGTGACGATACGCTTGAGGGCGGGCTCTAATAAAGCCTTCCCATCGACGTTGGAACAGTTCCGAAGAACGCCCTCCATCAGTTCCTGGCACCCGTCCTCGACGACCACGACCCGCTCCCTGTCCCCTGACCCGGCCAGATTGATTGCCATTGTGATTGTGAAAAACACCACCGCCACCGTGACCACACTGATGGCCAGTAGCGATTCGGTGAATCCCCCTACCCCTTTCCTGTCCTTGATCCCAAGCATGAAAGCCCCACGTCATGGAGCTAGGACCGATGCTTATCCAGGTATGGCTACAATCAAGCTACCCGGTCAAGGCACGCCCCGCTCGAAGTG
>JACXTP010000147.1 GCA_016919625.1 Methanomassiliicoccaceae archaeon | reverse complement strand
TAGTAATTCTGCATCACTTCTTCTTGGCAACTGGTTTCTTGGCCGCCGGTTTCTTCGAAGCAGGCTTCTTCGGTTTCAGCTTAGCCACAGTCTTCTTGGGCTTTGCGACCACCTTCTTCTTGACCGGTGCCTTCTTGGCCGCCGGTTTCTTCGCAGCGGGTTTCTTGGCCTTGGGCTTTGCTTTCTTCTTTGGCGCCTGGATCTCGAAGAGCGAGCGGATCTCCTTGCCGACCACCTCGATCTTTCTGCCGGCTTCCTCGTCCTCCATCTTCTGGATCTTCTTCATGCCGGACTGGGCGTCCTTCATCCACTCCTTGGCGAATTTACCTTCCTGGATCTCCTTGAGCATCTTCGCCATCTCCTTGCGGGTCTCGGCGGTGATGAGACGGTCCCGGCGGCTCAGTCCACCATACTCGGCGGTGTTGGACACCGAGGTCCACATATGCATCATGCCGCCCTTCTGGATGAGGTCTACGATGAGCTTGAGCTCGTGCAGGCACTCGAAGTAAGCGATCTCTGGCTGGTAACCGGCCTTGACCAGGGTGTCGAAACCGGCCTCGATGAGCGCGGTCACACCGCCGCATAGCACGGCCTGCTCACCGAACAGGTCGGAGGTGGCCTCCTCCCGGAAGCTGGTCTCGATGACACCGGCCTTGGTGGCGCCCAGGCCCTTGGCAAGCGCTAAGGCGATGTTCTTGGCGTTGCCGCTGTAATCCTGTTCCACCGCGATGAGCGCGGGCACGCCGAACCCCTGCAGGAACATCTCCCGTTCCATTGGCCCAGGTGACTTAGGGGCCATCATGATGACGTCCGCCTTCTTCGGGGGCTTGATCTCACCAAAGACGATGCTGAAACCGTGAGCGAAGTCCAGGGCAGCGCCGTCCTTCAGGTTGGGCTCGATCTCCGCTTTGTAAACCTTACCCTGGACCTCGTCCGGGAGCAGGATCATGACCACATCGGCGCCGGACACGGCGTCGGCGATCTCCGCCACCTTCATGCCGTTCTTCTTGGCGTCATCCCAGGACTTTCCACCCTTACGCAGACCCACCACCACGTTAAGGCCGGAGTCGCGCAGGCACATTGACTGTGCCTTGCCCTGCGAGCCGAAACCGATGACAGCGATCTTCTTGCCCTTGAGCACGCCCAAGTCAGCATCTGAATCATGATATATCTTGGCCATAAGCATCCGTCCTTTGCAAGCAAAGACTATGCACCCAATCAAAAACGCAGTATTTAATTAATGTCCAGTCCGATGGGGAGGACGATACAGGATTCAGCATCCGCATCGGTCTCAACACATCCATTCTCATAACGGCCGTGCTGTTTCAACCTGGCGGAGACGGACAAGATACCTCCGATTACCCAGTTCACATTATACTCGATATTCGAGATATCGGTCCTCGTGCTCATCTCGATGAACCTCAACACCACCATCATCGGTTAGGGGTGGAAATACAAGAACGACAGTCGGTTCGTCAAGACCATCAACAGATTGGGCCTCTTTCCTGTTCCCAATATCGGTCATCGGGATAATCTATCTGGTCAGTGTAATCTGAGCATTAGCTTGCCCAACGCAGCCTTTGTTTAAGAAATCATTATATCATCTCTCCATGTTTATCATCCAGCATGTCCTCCCTGTGGCGATACCTTTGTTTAGCGGGTATCTTTTTATCCTTCGCCCTTTCCATTGTGGCATCGGTGCCTTCAGGGCAGGCCGCTCCCAATGATCCGACGGCTTATGTGCCGAACGTCGTCACGGAAGATATGGTGGTAGAGGAAAACGTGATTTACGTGGGCATCTGGGTGATCAACGTCTATGGCTTCGACTACCCAAATGGGAACTACGTTTTCGATTATTACATCTACTTCTTCTGGTCGGACCCCAACATAACCACGGTGCAGTGGTACATGATGAACGGTAAGCCCTCCAATCCAATAACCAAGGAGATGGTCGCCAATGGCACGTCGCAGGGTTTCAATTTCGAGTTCTGGAGGGTCCGAGCGGACCTGAGCTATCCGTTAGAATCGGGGAACTATCCTTTCGAGCCGGTCACGCTACCGATAAGCATCGAGATCGTGAACCCGAACAAACCAGGCCAACCGTACCAGCTACGTTGGTTGGAGGAAAGCAGTGGGGTTGACCCTGGTTTCAAGATCGTCGGATGGGATGTGACGGACGTACAGTACTCGATCGTGCTTCACGAATATCCTTTCGTGGAAAGTCCGCAGGCCATCATGGACATCGCGATCAAACGGGAAATGATAGTGGCCTTCCCAGAGGTGATACTTCCACCCCTCATCTTCTGTCTGGTATCCGCCTTCTCGTTCCTTCTCCGCATGGACGATAGCGGTGCGTTCGGACTCCGCGTCGGATTGAACACATCCATGCTCATCACCGCCGTACTTTTCAACCTGTCCATGCAGAAGCAGATTCCCCCGACCTCCACCATCAACTTCTATACCATCTACATCACTGGGGTGTTCATCTTCCTGGCCCTCAACCTCATAGTGACGATCCTGGGGTACGTTGAGTTCAACTATCACAAGGACCCAGCGAAACTGAAGATGATCAACCGATATGGGGTGATATTGTCCACTTCTATACCAATCCTGATCATTTTGATGTTGGCCCTTGCCCTGTGGGTCTTCTGAACCATCGGAATGGAATGAAAAAGGAAAGAAGGGAGTGGCACTTCAACCGCCTCCCCTTAAGAGCGGATCAGTACGGTTAAGCGCCCGAGATGTTCGGTGTGAAATCCCCTTTGATGGAGTCCACACCGTTCTTCGCCCAATGGCAGTAATCGCAGCGTATGATCTCCTTGGACGACTTGCCGCCCGGTTGCATGGGCAGGATGTCCGCCTCAGGGTCCACATGTACGTCCACCAGGAATGGCACCTCGGAACGGAACGCCGCCTGGAAGGCCTCCCTCAGCTCTGATGGGCGTTCCACCTTGATGGCGTCGGCGCCGTATGCCTTGGCCAGCATGACGAAGTCGGGGTTGCGCTGCAGGTTCGTGCCTGAGTAGCGCTTGTCGTTGAAGAGCTTCTGCCACTGCTTCACCATGCCCAACCAATTGTTGTTGAGGAGGCATACCACCACTGGAAGCTGCTCGTTCACCGCGGTGGCGAACTCCTGCACCACCATCTGCAGAGAGCCATCCCCAGCGATGTCCACCACCTGTTTGTCCGGGTGGGCGTACTTCACCCCGATCGATGCAGGGAAACCGAAGCCCATGGTGCCCAAGCCACCAGATGTGATGAAATGTCGTGGTTGTTTCATGCGCAGGAAGTGGGCCGCCCACATCTGGTTCTGTCCCACTTCGGTGCATACGTAAGCATCGTCTTTCAGCACCCGGGTCAGTTCGTAGATCACCTTGCGGGGGTGGATAGGCATGACGCTATCGTCCATGTCGCAATCGCACATCTCGCGCAGCTTCTTCATGCGCAAGGACCATTCGCTGTCCCCCTTGGCCTTGCCCAGCCCTTTGATGATGAGCTGCAGCGATTTCTTGGCGTCGGCGACGATGCGGACCCGGGTGCGGGAGTTCTTGCCCGCCTCCATGGGGTCGATGTCGATATGGATGATCTTGGTGGTATCAGGCAGCTCCGATGGCAGTCCGGACGATCGGTCGCTGAATCGGGCTCCGATCGCCACCATCACGTCGCACTCCAGGAAGGCCTTGCGGGAGATCTCCCGCCCGTGCATGCCGAGCATCCCCATGGACAATGGGTGGGTCTCCGGAATGATGCCCTTGCCCATCATGGTCGTGGCCACAGGCGCCATGAGCATCTCCGCCAGCTTCAGCACCTCGGGGGTGGAGTTGGACCACATGGCCCCGCCTCCTACCAACAGCATCGGCCTCTCTGCCTCCTTGAGCAGCTTGACCGCCTCCAGCACTCCGGAGGTATCTTCATAGGGAGAGGGCACTGGGAACTCCTCGTCCAGGAGTATTTCCTGCACCTCAGCCTTGAGGACGTCCACCGGGAGGTCGATGTGCACCGGGCCCATGCGACCGTTCGTAGCGATGTTCCATCCCCGTTTCACCGCCTCGGGGAGGTTCTTCACGTCCAGCACACGGAAGTTGTGCTTGGTGATGGGCATCATCAGGGAGAAGATGTCCGCTTCCTGGAAGGCGTTGTTACCGATCTGCGATACCGGGACCTGTCCCGTCAGCACGATCATCGGTGATGAATCAGCGTAGGCCGTGGCCACGCCGGTCACCAGGTTCGTCGCCCCTGGACCTGAGGTGGCCATGCATACACCAGGTTGTCCGGTGGCCCGGGCGTACCCATCTGCCATGTGGGCGGCGCACTGCTCGTGCCTGACCAGGACATGGTGGATGGACGAGTCCAAGAACTCGTCGTAGATCGGCAGAGTATATCCGCCTGGATATCCGAATATCACATCCACGTCATGCTTTTCCAGCAACGTCAGCAAAGCCCTGGAGCCTTTCATCTAACCTTCAC
>JACXTP010000013.1 GCA_016919625.1 Methanomassiliicoccaceae archaeon | reverse complement strand
TAGAAGTCCTTGAAGACGCCCTTCTCGGCGTCGGGCCGGTCGGCCGGTTCGGCCTGTCCCGTTCCAATATCATCTGAACCGGTCGCATCGTAAGCCTCCGCCGGGCGGGGCTCGCCTTCGTCCTCAGACCACCTCAAAGTAGGTTCCCCCAGGGGCAGAGAGCCCGTGCAGGCGGAGGGGGGTTTGCTCGAATGGTGCAGGTGAGCATATTGATCGCCACGCGCACTGTCCGGGGTTCTCTGTCATTGATTCTCACCCTCGAGCGCTTTTAAAAAGGTCTTCTCCCAGTTACCATTGGTGATAATTACCCCTTTGGGAGGCCAGGCGGTCCGGGGGGACCTCGATGCCCCGCCCTTGGTGCGCGGTCCCCATCCGCGCAGGCGATCGCCCGGGGCACCTTGAACTGATCAAAACGTTGGGTGCTGACCAGGTCACTCCTTGTCGGGGACGGCGCAGGTGGCCTTGCCCTTGTTCTTGCGCATGGACAGGCCGATGGTCACCCCCAGCACCAAGGCTATGACGATAAGGGAGGCCCATACCGGTATGTGGACCCATTCCGTCAGCAACATCTTCGCCCCCACGAAGCCCAATATGATGGCCAGGCCGTACTTCAGGTAACAGAAGGCGGTTATGGCGCCGGAGAGCGCGAAGAACATCGACCGCAGACCGATTATGGCGAAGGCGTTCGAGGTGTAGACGATGAAGGGGTCGGTGGTGATGGCCAGGATGGCCGGGATGGAGTCGAGCGCGAAGACGATGTCGGTGGACTCGACGAAGACCAACGTCACTAGCAGTGGCGTGGCCATCAGGGCGCCGGTCTTGGCCCGGGTCCAGAACTTATCGCCATCATAGTCATCGCTGACCGGGATCACTTTACGGAAAGCGCGCACGGCGAAGTTCTTGTTGACGTCGATCTTCTTCTCCTTGCCGAAGGCCATCTTAATGGCCGTGAGCACCAGGAAGGCCCCGAAGATGTAGATGATCCATTCGAACTGCTCGATCAGCGCCACGCCCGCGAAGATGAACAGGCCACGGAAAAGTAGCGCGCCGATTATGCCCCAGAACAGCACCTTGTGCAGGCAGGCCTGGGGGGTGCAGAAGTACCCGAACACCAGGATGAAGACGAATAGGTTGTCCACGCTCAACGTGAGCTCGATGAGATAGCCGGTGGTGAACTCCAGGCCCTTCTGCGAGCCCATAGTATAGAACACCAGGACGTTGAATGCCGCGGCCAGGGAGATCCAGAAGATGCTGTACTTGACCGCCTCCTTGACGGTGACGATGTGCGCCTTGCGGTTGAAGACGAACAGGTCGATGGCAAGCATCGCAATTATGAAGATGACGAATCCTACCCAAAACAGGGTCATGTTCTCGATCAAAGAAGGCCACCTCTACCGACGGTGTGCGAATCACAGCCCCCGACGACGGGACATTTCACAAGGTGGGAAATCACAATCCACTATATAGGTCAATAGGTCAACGGACCGATGGCCATGCCAGGAATGGACTGGCCTTTAGGGTGGGTGGAGGGGGCTTTATGGGGGAGAGCCCCCTCCTAAGCGGTTTCCCCCCAGGATAGTGAAAGAATTCCTGGAGTCTTTAGGGGTGTCCAACATAAGGTTGAACGGGCCGCGATTACAGGACCACTATATTATCCTGACGCGACCTCGTTCTGTCCCTTCGAACCATCACTTCTTGCGAAGCTTCTTGTGGTCCGCCACCAGCTTGTCGACCACGCTCGGGTCGGCGAGGGTCGTGACATCCCCCAGCTCCTCCTCTTGGTCCGAGGCGATCTTCCTCAGGATGCGCCTCATGATCTTGCCGCTGCGGGTCTTCGGGAGTCCAGGCGCGAACTGGATGACATCAGGCACGGCGATCGGCCCGACCATGCGCCGGACGTGCATCACCAGCTCCTTCTTCATTTCGTCGCTGTCCTCTATGCCCGTCTTCAAGGTGACGTAGGCATAGATGGCCTCGCCCTTGATCTCATGTGGCATCGGGACCACGGCGGCCTCGGCCACCTTGGGGTGCGATACCAGAGCGGACTCGACCTCGGCGGCGCCGATGCGGTGTCCAGACACCTTGATGACATCGTCCACACGGCCCATGATCCATACATAGCCGTCATGGTCCATGCGCGCTGAGTCGCCGGTGAAGTACAGGCCGCGCCAGCGGGACCAGTAGGTCTCCACGAAGCGCTCGTGCTGACCGTAGACCGTCCTCATGATGCCGGGCCAGGGCTTTTTGATGACCAGATAGCCTCCCTCGTTGGGTCCGGCGGGCGTGCCGTCCTCCTTCATGACCGCTGGCTCGATGCCAAAGAACGGCAAGGTGGCGGAACCGGGCTTGGTGGTGGTGGCGCCAGGCAGGGGCGTGATCAGTATCCCTCCGGTCTCGGTCTGCCACCATGTGTCCACGATAGGGCAGTGGCCATGGCCGATGTTGGTGTGGTACCAGATCCAGGCCTCGGGGTTGATGGGCTCCCCGACGGTGCCGAGCAGGCGGATCGAGGAAAGGTCATGCAGGTTGGGCCACTTCTCCCCCTCCCTCATCAGCGAGCGGATGGCGGTGGGCGCGGTGTAGAAGATGTTGACCTTGAACTTCTCCACCACCTTCCAGAACCGGTCCATCTGCGGGTAGGTGGGTATGCCCTCGAAGACGATCTGGGTGGCACCATTGGACAATGGTCCGTAGGTGATGTAGCTGTGCCCGGTGATCCAGCCGCAGTCGGCGGTGCACCAGTACACGTCCTCGTCGCGCAGGTCGAAGATGTACTTGGTGGTCAATGTGGTGAAGACCATATAGCCGCCGGTGGTGTGCAGCACGCCCTTAGGCTTGCCGGTCGAGCCGGAGGTGTAAAGGATGAACAACGGGTCCTCGGCGTCCACCCAGACCGGGTCGCACTGAGGCGAGGCCTTGGCCATCTCATCATGGTACCAGAAGTCACGTCCCTCCTCCATGACGCACTCGTTGGCGGCGCGCTTGACCACGATCACGCTCTTGATGGTGGTGCCGCGCTCCAAGGCGATGTCCACGTTCTGCTTCAGCGTGACCAGCTTGCCGCCGCGATGGTTGCCGTCGGCGGTGATGAGCACCTTGCATTCGCTGTCGTTGATCCTGTCCCGGAGCGACTCGGAGGAGAATCCCCCGAACACCACGCTGTGCACCGCCCCGAGGCGGGCGCAGGCGAGCATGGCGAAGACCAGCTCTGGGATCATGGGCATGTAGATGGAGACACGGTCACCCTTCTGCACGCCCTTGGACTTTAGCACATTGGCGAACTTGCTGACCTCGTGGAGGAGCTGTTGGTAGGTGAAGGTGCGGACCTCGTCCTCTCCCTCCCCCTGCCAGATGATGGCCGCCTTGTTCTTCCTGGGTCCCAGGGCGTGGCGGTCCACGCAGTTATAGCAGGCGTTGAGCTTGCCGCCCTCGTACCACTTTATCTTTGCCTCGTCCACGTCCCAGCTGTATGTCTTCTGCCAGTGGGCGAACCAGTGCAGCACCTCGGCGTTCTTCTCCCAGAATGCGACCGGGTCCTTGATGGACTCATCGTACAAACGCTTGTACTGTTCCATGCTCTTGATGTGGGCGCGCTCGCTGAACTCCTTGGGAGGCTCGAATCTGCGGTCCTCCTCCATGATCGACTCAATCGTCTTTTCGCTCATCGGTGGTATTCCTCCTCAACCCCTGGTCCATGCTGAATCGGTTTTGATATGATGTCTGAGCAGCATGCATATTGGGTATTATTTATAAGAGTTTCGAAAAGCGCATCACAATAGGCATAATAATTAAACTTTTCGCAGATATATGACGATAATTGTCGATATTTTTCGAAATCTGTATGGAAAATCCGAAAAATGGGAGCGGGAACGTTCCCTTCACCCCTTTTTGTTGCGAATGGGGACGGTTACGCTACGAAATCTGTCGATGAGGATGAACGTCAATATCCTAAGTCAGAGGATGCTGGTCGCTTTAGATGCGGGTGAGCAGCTCCTTCTTCTTCTGGTCGTACTCCTCGGCGGTGATGAGGCCCTTGTCCTTCAGCTCTCCGAGCTTGGCGATCTCCGAGTAAACGTCGGACTGCACTGGACGGGAACTGCCATCGCGCATCCTTTCGATCTCCATCTTCACTATCGAGATCATGCGCCGAACGTTGCCGCGCCTGGTGGCGAACATCTCGTAGATCTTGCCCCTGATCCTGAACTCAAAGGGGTGACCGGTGTACCCCCCGCCCTCGTCCACCTTGAGGATCTCGGAGTAAGGGAAGGAGATGACCTCGTCCTTTTTCTCCCTCATTTGGAAAATCAGGCGCCGGTCGGTGGCTACCAGCATGCCCTGCCGTTCCGGCTCGTTACCAGGGACGGTGTTCTTCAGGTACCCGGAGAGCGAGTCCAAGATCTTCTCTTCCTTGCCTAGGTGCGGAAGCAGCGCGGAATAGTCCACCTTCAAGAGCCCCATGGTTTCCTTGAGGTAACCAGCCGAGGTGCTCTTAATGGTTGCCTCCAGCTTCGCCATAAGGATATCAAGCACGGTCCTTGATGAAGGTCCCTTCGTTGATCTCCTCGAACGCCCGCTCCAGCTCCTCCTCGGTATTCATGACGATAGGCCCGCCCCAGGCCACCGGTTCCCTCAGTGGTTCGCCTGAGACCAGCAGAAAACGGACCCCGTTCTGCCTGCTCTTGACCATGACCGAGTCGCCATCTCCGAACATCACCAGATGCTCAGGGCCGAACTGTTCGCTGCTGTTGTCGAAGGAGCCCTTGCCTTGGAATACGTAGGCGAAGGTGGAATGGCCCTCCGGCACATCCAGCTCCCATTGCCGATCCGGTGCGAGCTCCACATCGAGGTAGCGCACCTTGACGACCAGGTCCTTGACCGGCCCGAGGGCGCCTTCGACCTTCCCGGCGACGACCTTCACCTCCACCCCGATCCGTGGCTCGATAACCGGAATGTCCTCCCGCTTGACCTCGCGGTAACGGGGCGGCATCATCTTGTGCGCCCGGGGCAGGTTCACCCAGAGCTGGAAGCCCTGCATCATTCCCTCGGTCCGCTTGGGCATCTCCTCGTGCATGATCCCGCTCCCGGCGGTCATCCACTGCACGTCGCCCGGGCCGATCACGCCCTGGTTGCCGATGTTGTCCCGGTGTTCCACCTCGCCTTTGATCATGTACGTGACCGTCTCGATGCCCCGGTGCGGATGCAGGGGGAACCCGGCCATGTAGTCCTTGGGGTCATCGGAGTGGAAGTCGTCCATCATCAAAAAGGGGTCCAACCTCTCCACGTCCCGGAACCCGAAGGCACGATGGACCTTCACCCCGGCCCCTTCCAGGAGGGGCTTGCTGCGGTTGACCTTGACCACCGGACGGAGGCTCATGCCCTTAACTAGTGAGGCGGGGTTATTTATTGCTGATGCCGGGCCCGTAGACCAGGTGGAACCTTTCGCACACCAGCATCATGTCCTCATCGAATCCCAGGCCGATCTTGGCCAAGGACCGGGAGAAGAAGAGCCGGTGCACCTTCCTCCAATGCTCCAGGGACCGGTCCCCCTCCCCCTCCTCCCAAGCGAAGCCGGCGTCAACCTCGTTGAATCTTTGGATCCGCACCTCGGCGACCTCTATGATGCACAAAGGTTCCCCAGTCCCACTCAACACCATGGTCAGGTCGCCCACCCGGGGCAATGCATCGCCTTCCGCCTCCCACTCCGCCAGCGCCGAGCAGGTTGCGGTCTTGGTCCCCTTGGCGATCAGACTGCCCAGCTCGTCCGCCATGGCGGCCCCCTCCCCCCATTTTTCCTCGGTGCGCTTCCTCATCGGATAGGGGGAATTTTCAGGCAGTGATGAAAAGAAAGACGTCCAATAGGCTTCGGTAGGTGTCAAGTCGCCTCTCATCTCCATGATAACTTACTCAGAATATTTCTAGATGAAGTCCATTAGAAGTTAACCAGGACATCGACCAACTCAATCGACCATCGAAAACATCGACAACATATTCTATCAATGGGGCTATTCCACACTGGTGGGCGAATGAGGAAGCTCCTGGTCGTGGCGGTCGTTCTATTGCTATCGTTCTCGGCCATCGTCGGTGTGCTCCTCATCTACCAGCCTGGGCCAGAGGATGTAATAGGAGATGAGGACCCCATCCTGGTGGATTTACAAATGCTGTCGGTCCACTTCATCGACTTGGGCCAAGGTGACGCCACCTTGATCATGGCTCCAAGTGGGGCTCGCATCCTCATAGATGCCGGACCGCTTGATTCTGAGGATATGCTGCTGTCATACCTTAACTCCTACAACGTGACCCATTTGGACGCCTTGGTGGTGAGCCATTCCGACTCCGACCACTGCGGCTCGGCCGACGATGTGCTGCGCGCCTTGGACGTCGACCTGGTGGTCCATTCGGGGTTCTATAAGGACACTCCCGCCTACGCCGATTTCCTGGAGGCGGTGGAAGAAGAGGGCTGCCCGGTGCTCACCCGGGATACGCTGGATGAGGGCCAATACCTGGACCTTGCGGACGACCTCACGGTCCAGGTGCTGAGCGCCTACCGCGAGGCGGACGACTCCAACAGCGCCAGCATAGTGCTCAAGGTCACCTACGGGAACGATGACCTTCTTTTCATGGGGGACGCCCCCTCCGGAGTGGAGGACTGGACCATGCGCAATTATGACATCGATGCCGACATCCTCAAGGTGGCCCACCACGGCTCCTACTCGTCCACCTCCCAGGAATTCCTGGACGAGGCGACCCCTCGCTACGCCGTCATTTTCTGCGCTGATGGCAACGACTACGGGTATCCTCACGACGAGGTCCTGGAGAGGCTAGGGACCGCCGGTGCAGAAGTGTGTCGCACCGATATTTCAGGGACCATCATACTGCAGACCAATGGCACGGCAATCAAGAAGCTTGGCTGACCTCTCCGATCATCCAACGGCTCGGGCCAAGAATCCACCCATCGTGAGTGCATGGCCATGGGTTTGTACGGTCAATCTTTTTCCAACCTGCGCAAACCGATGAGAGAGATGCGCCCGACCGGGGTGAGCGAGTATATCCTCCAATTCCCGCTCTGCCTCCAGGTGAGGAGTTCCGCCTCTTCCAGGAGCTTGAGGTGGTAGGAGAGCTTGGAATTGGTGAGACCGGCGACCTCGCGGAGGACACAGGGGCAAAGATCGCAATATTGCAGCGATTCCAGCAAGGAAAGGCGGATGGGATCGGAGAGGGCGGCATGTTGGGCCGCCACCTTCCTTCGCGACCCCTCTGACGAGAGGGCGCTCCTCAGACCTTCGAGGCCACCACAAGCGCGCAGAGATCCAGCCACATCATCGGGCAGGTTCATCTCGCCCTCGCCGCAGCACTTCTTCCGCATGGACCGATATCTCCCTCGGGACCTTTAACACTTACCAGTTCGGAAGCTCCAGGTCGATCTTCGCGATAATCTCGTCCCGGATATAACGAAAAGTCCCCATAATATGCTCTTCAGTGCCGCTCGCGGCAGATGGGTCAGGGAAATCCATATGGATGATTGTGTCCCCTGGGAAGAACGGGCAATTATCGGCGGCATCGCTGCACACCGTAACGACATAATCGAAATGCTGACCTCGGAACTCGCTCATCGATTTGGACCGATGGGAGGATATGTCGATGCCTATCTCCTCCATCGCCCTCAAGGCGTACGGGTTCAAATTTCCCGGTTTCACACCAGCGCTATGAGCCTCCCATATATCGGAGTACCTGGAGTTGACATAACCTTCCGCCATCTGGGATCTGGCCGCGTTGTGGGTGCAGAGGAACAACACTCTTCTTTTTCCTGACATGGATCACCTTGGTTTGATGGCAACTATCCTTTCGTTGGCAATACATCTGTAAGCCTGATATAAGACCTCGACGTCCGGGACCGCACCACGTGTCCGTTTCTCCTCTGCCATGCTCTGCGCGAACTCCATCGCCTCCTCATCGGAATAGAGGCGTCTTTCCTCCACTGCCACATGGGCGAAGCCTGCCTCGCGGAGCAAAGCGAGATAGCTCTCCTCAAGCATGGCGCCGGCCACACAGCCTCCCCACAGCTCGGGATCGTTCCTTGACCTTTCTGGCAGTTCCTTCACCAGAACCCGGTCCGATATCGCCAGGCGGCCATTTGGCTTGAGCACGCGGAACGCCTCACGGAACACCAGCGATTTGTCTGGTGCCAGGTTGATGACGCAATTGCTTATGATCACATCCGCCGTGGCGTCAGGCAGGGGCATATGCTCTATCTCCCCTAGGCGGAACTCCACGTTTTCCAGCCCCATCCTTTTGGCCGATGCCCTCGCCTTCCATACCATCTCCGGCGTGGCATCGATGCCGAAGGCCCTGCCATTTGGACCGACCTTCTTGCTCGCCAAGAACACATCCATGCCTGCGCCGCTCCCCAGGTCCACCACCACCTGGCCTGACGTCAAACGCGCGAGGGCGACCGGATTGCCGCAGGAACAATTGGAGGATAAGACCTCAACAGGGATATCGCTCAGGTCTTCTTCTGAATATACCTTGATCATCTCTGCCTGCTTTGGGCTGTCGCAACAGGAGCGGGACTCGGTCGCCAGTCTTCCATAGGTATCCTTGACGGCCTTTCTCATGTCCTCATCATCATTCATCTGAGCACCTATAGTTTCAATTAAATTTGAAATGAAACAACCTATATAATTAGATTTTGTTTGAGTTGGAAATTAAATAATAAATTTAATGCTGGAATGCAAAAATGAAGGCATATATTCTCTCTTGTGCACAATAGTTAAATAATATAAAAAGCTCTTTGGTATTTCAAAACTAATTGAAATAAGGGGAAATCCGATGAGCGAAGTTGTCCACGTGACCCAAAAGTTATCTTTCCTGACCCGATATCTCACTGTCTGGATATTCGCCGCCATGTTCCTTGGCGTGGCCTTGGGCGTTCTGATCCCTGGCCTGGCGGACTATCTTGAATCGCTAAGCGTCGGTACCACCTCGATACCGTTGGCCATCGGACTAATACTCATGATGTACCCGCCCCTGGCCCGGGTCAAGTACGAGGAGCTTCACAAGCTAAGGGAGCGCCCCGAGACCAAGCAGATGGTGCTCGTCTCCCTGTTCCTGAACTATCTCGTCGGCCCCATCCTCATGTTCTTCCTGGCCTGGATATTCCTGCCCGACCAGCCGGAATACCGCATCGGGGTCATCCTCACCGGACTGGCGCGCTGCATCGCCATGGTCATCGTCTGGAACCAGCTGGCCGAGGGCGATAACGATTATGCGGCGATACTGGTGGCCTTCAACTCCATATTCCAGATCGTAACCTACTCGTTCTATGCCTACTTCCTCATCTCCGTGGCCTCAGAGTGGATATCGCCCGGTTCAGGCGTGGATGTGAACATATCCGTCGCCTCCATCGCCATAAGCGTCGCCATCTACCTGGGCATACCTTTCCTGGCCGGCATCTTAACCCGATACACATTAAGGCCTAGGAAGGGAGCGGACTGGTACGACAACAAGTTCATGCCGGTCATGGGAAAGATATCGTTGCTGGCATTGCTCTTCACCATCGTGGTCATGTTCTCCCTCAAGGGCGAGTACATCGTGGAGCTGCCCGGGGACGTGGTCCGCATCGCCATCCCATTGCTGATCTACTTCGTCATCATGTTCACCTTCTCTTTCTACCTCTCCATGAGGCTGAAGTACCCATATGGGAACGCCACCGCCCAGTCCTTCACGGCGGCGAGCAACAACTTCGAGCTGGCCATCGCGGTGGCGATAGGCGTGTTCGGCATCGGCTCCGGCGTGGCCTTCGCCGCGGTGATCGGTCCGCTGGTGGAGGTGCCGGTGATGATCGGGCTGGTCAATCTGGCATTCTGGTTCCGCGCCAGGTACTATGGTCCAGATGGGCGATTGAAGGTCGCAGCAGGTGGGGGATAGTCCATGGACCCCCTGACCAAGGAGCTGGTGGCCATCGCAGCCTCGGTGGCAGCCCGATGCCAACCTTGTTTCGACCACCATCTCAAAAGAGCGATTGAGCTAGGCGGAACGGACTCCGACATCAAGGAGGCCATCTCATTGGCCGATAAGATAGGCCAAGCCGGAGGCCAGCGCATGATGGATTTCATCGAGGTAAGGACAAAGGGGGAAAGATGACATCGAAGGTCCGAGTCAATATGCGCCTATGCGACAAGGTGAGCATGATAATGGCAACAACGAACCCGGATGGAACGTTCGACATAGAGGTGCAGACCACGTGCGAAAACGTCCGCGAGTTCTCCAAAGGGTTGGAATCGCTCACCATCATCGATCTCACCGACAAAGTGAACGGTAAGGTCTTCGATAGGATGAGGCAATGTAAGATGAGCGCTAACTGTCTTGTCCCGGCTGGTCTGATCAGCGCTGGATGGGTGGAGGCAGGCATGATAGCCGCCTCGAACGCCAAGAAGAACAAGCGCAACGAGGTCGAGTTCGTTTTCGATTGAAGGAACGATAAAAGGAAAAGGTTTGAAGGGAGGCTCAGAGGTTAGCTCAGGCCTTTCCAGCACAGACCTGGGACAAGGTGCCGGCCCGGCACTGGGTCTGAGCCATGGACTGCTCCTGGCTTTGCACCTGGGCACAAGTCATCTGTCCAGAGCATTGACCGTCCTGCTGCTGGAGGCGCTCCCTCACCTGGTCGCAGGCAGGGTCGCACACCCCATCCGTGCCAGTACATCCATCGCAGCTACCGTCCTGTGCTTTGACGCGGTCCTGCTCCATGAGCATTACCTGCTCCCCTGAGCTTAGTTCACAGCTACCGTCCTGTGCTTTGACGCGGTCCTGCTTCCGCAGCATGTCCTGGTCCCCGGTGCATTGATCGCAAGTGCCGTCCTTGGCCTGGTCCATGATACAGTCTCCGTTCGCGCTGCTCGTCCCATTCTCTGACGTTCCATCGTTGGTCGCGAGGGACATAGGTACTAGGAGCACCGCTCCTATGAGCACCGCGCCCACGACCATTAACGCTGTTAATGCTTTCATTTTCTTCATCTCCGCTCCCGACCCGAGGCCGGGAACGGTCTATCTCATCTCTGTGAAAACATTTATCAAACCTTCCTTGAAAACAATGAAAAGTGGCGTGAAAAGTGAAAACTGGCTAAGAAAAGTCTACTTATCGACAGTGACCTTGATCTTGTTCGTGGAGCCGTGTCTTTCCTTGCTCACGACACCTTTCTCGATGAGCCGGTCGATCACCCTCGACACCTTCGCATCGGACCATTTGAGCTTGATGATGAGGTCCTTCTGCAAGGCCTCCCCCCCGTTGTCGACGACAGCTCGGAACATCATCCTCTCGTCGCCGGTGAGGAGCCGAAGCACCAAGTAGTCCTCCTCGGTCGGACCCGGTTGCTTCTTCTCTATGGTAGGCAAAGACTGAGCTTGCGGTTCCTCTTTCGTTGGGACGACCTCAGCTTCGTTCAAAGGTTGGTATTCCTCCTTCAGGAAGAGGAGCATCAGACCCGCGGCAAGCACAAAACCACCTATTGCAGCCAGAACGACATTGATGAATGCGTAGGCGATCTGGTCATTGGAATGCATACCACTGCCACCTAGCTCCTCTGGCATGGCCAGACCGATCACCACCATGATGGCCCCGATCACCATCAGGGCGATGGCCAAGACACGGACCGCTTTGATCATTTCGTTCAGTCATGAGATGTCCAAGATATGTATAAATGAGCCCACCAATTAACGATGAAAATTATGGATCGATGCCAGTTTCAAAAAAATACGGATCTGGATTCGAGATCGACGAGGGTGGACCATTCTTCCACCACTCACGTTCCATGATAAAGTGTCGGATGTTTCCATAAATCTATCCTTTCACGCTATTGAAGAGGCGCGATATCGCCAGCCTTATTTTTATAAAGGTTCGGACCAGGGATTTCCAACATCATGATCTTGTGAGGGAGCCATATGACAGACGAAAGGGTAACTGAGATCATCTCCGTGGAATGCTTGCGGGTCCCCGCGGAGGAGCTCACGCCGGAGAAGATCAAGAAGAAGACCGAAGAGAGGACCATGGACGAATCGTCCAAGCAGGTCCTGAAGAAGACCATGGAGGAGGGTGTCGAGACGGCCTGGGACCGTTTCGAGAAGCAACAGCCCATGTGCAAGTTCTGTTCCACCGGCGTATCCTGTCAGCGTTGCGCCATGGGGCCTTGCCGATTGATGGGCGGGGACCGAGTGCGGGGCGTGTGCGGTGCCGACGCGGACCTCATCGTGGCCAGGAACCTTCTGGACCAGATAGCTACCGGGGCGGCATCGCACTCTGACCACGGGCGCGAGGTGGTCGACACTCTGTTGAAGACATCACGAGGTGAGGCACCCTCTTACTCAATCACCGATGTGCCGAAGTTGAAGAGACTCGCAAAGGAGTACGGGATCGACATCGAGCGACCCGTGGGGAAGGTGGGCGAGGACCTGGCGGAGGCCATGCTAGAGGAGTTCGGGACTTTGAAGGGCGAGCTGCAGATGCCCAAGCGGGCGCCCGAGGAAAGCGTAAAGATCTGGAAGGAGGCGAACATCCTGCCCCGCAGCATCGACCGGGAGATCGTGGAATCGATGCACCGGGTGCATATGGGCGTAGGGGCAGAGTTCAGCGACATGCTGGTCCAAGGAATGCGCGCTTCCATGGGCGACGGTTGGGGCGGTTCGATGATGGGCACGGAGATTTCGGACGTTCTGTTCGGTACCCCGACCATACGCAGGTCCAAGGTGAACCTAGGCGTCCTGAAGCACGATCATGTCAACATATCGCTGCACGGGCACAACCCGGTCCTTTCGGAGATGGTTGTGAAGGCAGCGGGCCTCCCGGAGATGCAGGAGAAGGCCAAGGGGCTGGGGGCGAAAGGCATCAACCTGGTGGGCTTATGTTGCACCGGCAACGAGCTCCTCATGAGGAAGGGCATCCATCAGGCGGGGAACCACATGGACCAGGAATTGGTCATCACCACCGGGGCCTTGGAGATGATGATCGTAGACTACCAGTGCATCTTCCCCACCCTCACGAACACGGCGGCGTGCTTCCACACCAAGGTGGTATCGACCTCGCCAAAGTCGAAGATACCGGGCAGCCTGTACTTCGAGATAACCCCGGAGAACGCTCTGGAGCAATCGAAACATATGATAAAGATGGCCATCGAGAACTATCCTAACCGGGAGCCCAAGCGGGTCCTGATACCGGACCATCCCATGGATGCCATGGTCGGTTTCTCCGTCGAGGCCATCCGGGACGCCCTCGGGGGCAGCCTGAAACCATTGCTCGACGTGGTCCTCTCCGGCAAGGTGAGGGGGTGTGCCGCCATCGTCGGTTGCAACAACCCTCACATCAAGCACGACTTCGGCCACATCACCCTGGCTAAGGAGCTCATCAAGCGTGATATACTGGTGGTGGAGACCGGTTGCGCCAGCATAGCCTGCGCCAAGGCCGGTCTGATGCTCCCGGAATCGATCAAGGACGCGGGCAAGGGCCTGAAGGAGGTGTGCGGGTCGCTGAAGATCCCTCCAGTGTTGCACATGGGCTCCTGCGTGGACTGCAGTCGCATACTCAACCTCGTGGCAGAACTGGCTCGTCTCGCCGGGGTGCGCATCGACCAATTGCCCGTCGCAGGGGCCGCCCCGGAATGGTACTCGCCCAAGGCCGTCGCCATCGCCAGTTATTACGTTGGAAGCGGGGTGAGCGTGTGCCTAGGGATCATGCCCAAGATAACCGGCAGCCCCAACGTGGTGCGGTTCCTCACGCAGGATGTGGAAGCAGCTGTCAACGCCAAGTTCTGGGTAGAACCCGACCCGAGGAAGGCGGCCGCGCTCATGTCCGACCACATCGAGATGAAGCGTAAGGACCTGAACCTATAGGGCCTAACGGTGGGGGGATCGCATACGCCCCCACCCATTTCCTTTTATTAAGCGGCGCCTTGAATTTTCCTAAAGCCTTGTTATACTCAGTCCTCATCCTTGCGATAGGTCGCTTCCTGGGGAAGATGGTGGTATGGACCTTCCTTCTCCATGATCGAGCCCGCATAGGCGCCCAGATAGGCGCTGCGTTGGTCCCGGACGTACTTGGACCGCATGCATGTATGGTCATAAGCTATCTTCATGAGGTAGAGGAACCAGGCCACATAGGCCGAGGCGATGACGATGACGGACTCCCATATGATGGGGAACATGAAGGCCACGCAGGAGCACATCACCAGGCCCAAGGAGATGGCCGAGGCCACGAAGCTGGTGATGCGCAGGCTGCTGCCCGGCGCGGCGCCGAGGTTGGAATAATCGATGCGACGCACCACTTCGTGCAGCTCCCGGACCAGGATGAAGAAGGTCAAGGCGCTGATGACTATGGCGCAGACGAAGGCGGCCACGTGCATCCAGTCCGTGGTGGAGACCGTGACCACCAACGTCGCCACGAAAGAGAAGAGCAGGGCCAGAAACTTCTTGGAGGCATGGAAGGGCTTGAAGCTCTTCGGGAACACGAGCTTGCCCAGGGTGCGCTGGAAGACGGCGGCTCCGTACTTGATGGACACTGGGAAGCGCACCGCGCACCAGTCGGCGACCTGATAACTACGCTTTATGAACACAGGGCAGAGGCTGGACATGAAGAAGGTGATGGCGCCGGCGATGGGATTGAGGTAGGCCGCCTTGGTGACCAAGGGCACCTGGGAGGCGACCGATGCGTACATGATCGACTCGCCGCCGCGGGCGGTGAAGGCCGAACCGATGGTGACCGAGGCCCGGCGGTTGAAACCGACCAGGTAGGCCACGCTGGACATCACGATCACCTCGGCGAAGATGATGAGCATCACCGCTCCGGCGATGGCCACCCAGACGGAGGAGAACATGGCCGGGTCGATCAGCATGCCGAACGACACGAAGAAGATGGCGGCGAAGGCGTCGCGCAACGGTGATATCTTCTTCTCCATGCGTTCCATGACCTTGGTCTCGGCGAACACCATTCCTATGAAGAAGGCCCCGATGAGGGGCGGGACACCGCAGAAGACGGCGAAGGCGGCGGAAAGGAAGACGACCCCGAGCATGAACAGGACGAAGAGCTCATCGCTCTCCATCTTCACCAGGTACTTGACCACCCTGGGGATGACGAAGACTGCCAATATGATGAAGAAGAGGAAGAAGCCGATCATGCCCAACGCCAACGTGCCTATGTTGAAGTTCGCATCCGTGTTGATTACCAGGCCGCCCACCACGGTCAGGATGATCATGGAGATGAACTCCTCCATGATGACCATGCCGATGATGTAGTCGGTCTCTGGCTTGTCCAGGCGCCCCAGGTCCATGAGCGTCTTCATGGCCACGGCGGAACAGGACATGGCGATTATGGCGGCGAGGAAGATGGCATCGATGAGGTCCCAGCCCAGTGCGAAGGCGAGCAGGAAGCCGACGAAGAGGTTGAGGCCCACGTCGATGAGGGCGAGGATGGCGGCCGGTCCCTTCACCTTCTTTATCTTCTCCATGCTGAACTCCAGTCCCACGAAGAAGATGAGGAGCAGCAGTCCGAACTCGGCCAGGGCGGTGACGAATCCTACGTTCTCCACCAGGCCGTCGTACTCGAAGTCCCCGATCTTGAAGTACATGAAGGGGCCGATTACAATGCCCACGATGATATAGGCCAGGATGGCGCTCTGCTTGAAACGGTAAGCGATGGCCGCGCCTATGAAGGCTATGAGCATGATCGCTCCGAATTCCAGCAGCAGTTTGCTTGACTCCGATTCCATTGCCCGGTCCCATCCCACGCCGGGAGGCCGCCGCCGGAACGTCAACCCTCTGGATGAGGGGTCCCCTGCCGTTCGGTGGCGAACGAGAGGCCTAGCTCAGAAGAGTCAGGCCTAGTGCATCCCGCAAAAGAGTAGGCCATGTTCGTTATAAATTACTTTTTATAAAAAAGGAAGAAGGGATATTCAGTCGTCCATATCCTCGATCTTGTCCGCCTGGGTCTGGGCCATCGACTGCATCCAGGTCGTGTAGATGTGGAACGGCTCATCCTCCGGGGTGAACTCGGTCACGAACTGGACCATCACGAAATAGTTCTCGTCCACGAAGGTGACGGTGGTCAGGACGGCGCTGACATAGGTCTGGTCGGTGCCTGGTATGGTCTCCTCGTTGTCCACATAGTACATCGAGCTGGCATCTCCCAACTCCTCATCCTCGTCCTCCTCCTCCTCATCCCCATTGAAATTTCCGAACTTGGCCTGGGCCCACTCTTCCTTCTCGAAAGCCACCACATATATGATGAGCTGGCGCCCGAAAGGAGCGCTGGAGTTGTAGAAGACGTTCTTCGCCTCCCATACCGCTCCCGGGTCGCTCAACTGGGCCAGGTCGGTGTGGGCATAGGAGGTGTTCGCCTCGAAATCCCAGCCCGTGGGGATGTCGGCCTGATTCAGTATGATGTCCCCTGGGTCCTGGTTCGAGCTTTGCGGACGGGTCACAGCGTAACCTATCCAAGCTAACAATGAAGCGACGATTATTACCGCCACCAGCCCGATCAGGACCGAACGTCTCATGGATGCGGTATATGTTATCCAGTTGGCCATTTAATTTAATTTGTGTAAAGGCAAGGATGTCATGTCAACGTTCTGAAATGCTTCCTCCGGCACATGATAATCTGCCCATTCGGTTTATATCCGGACCGAGATGTTACTTATTGTATGGCCGAAGGGCAATCTCCATCGTTCTGCAACACATGCGGGAAGCAGCTTAGCTTGGCTGACCGTTTCTGTCCCCAATGCGGCAAAGTGGTCGCGTGGGAACAGACACCCCCGCCTCAAACGATGGGACCTCAACCGATGGCCCCACCGCTGCCGCCGCCCCCGGTCAAGAAGAAGAGCGTGCTCGTCCCATTGCTGGCAGTGATCATTGTAGTGATCATCGTGGCGGCATCCTTGAGCTTCTTCCTGGGAGACGAGTTCGGCCTGACCCCGTCGACCTACTCGGTGGGCGAGGGCAACCAGCTCTACCGTTGGAGCTATGAAGGCACCGACTGCTGGCTCTACACAAACATAACTTATTCTGACTATTCTGATTACCAATCGATCCCCATCGATCGAAGGTTGACCAGCTACGATTATTCGTTATGCGCCAGCTATGTCACCTCCGATGACCTGATCATCGAGGACATAGCAGCGAAGTTGCTGAAGGTCGCCGAACACCTCGGACTGGACGATGTCGGGACCATCAACCTGGTCCTGGCGTTCTCCCAGGCGATAACCTACACGTACGACAACGAGTCGGCCGGTCCGCAGGATTACTGGCGGTTCCCGGTGGAGACTTTGTGGGTGCGCTGCGGGGACTGCGAGGACAAGTCCTTCCTGTTCGCCTCATTGGTGGAGGAGATGGGCTATGACGCGGTATGCCTGGTGTTCGAAGACCACTTGGCCGTGGGGGTGGCATGCGCTGAAGCCTATGGCACCTACTATGACAAGTTCGGTTCCCAGTACTATTACTGCGAGACCACCGCCATCGGCTGGGAGATGGGTGACATCCCGGACAGCTACGGCGCAGCGAACATCGTGCAGGTAGAGTGACCCGATCGCCGATCCAAACGCAGACTGGGCACTCAAAAATAGCTTGTCGGTTCTTTCATCCAATGGAATATCCTTTGACGTATCCTTCATTGGATGGTCAGAGGGATGGTCATCCCCAACCCTTTCTTGGCAAGCTCACTCTCGATGAACGGTTTGTAATTCCTCGAGCAGCATTTTCCTGCTGGGTTGGTGATCTTGCAATGCCCCCCGCCTCCGATGCCCGTGACCTTCACCACCTCATCGAAGCTCTTGGCGCCCTGCTCGATCGCCACCAGCACATCCTCCTCCGTCACCTGTTTGCAGTAGCAGAGCGGCCGGGGCGAGGTCCTCTCCTTGAAGGTTACCCTGGTCTTGACATCCTCCTTGCTCAGCACTCTGTTGCCAGAGCTGGTGAAGTAGATCACCTCGCAGGAGGGGTTGTCACAATGGGAATAGGCCTCGTCGCCCAATGGCCAGCACGATTCCCTGGCATGGGCGGCCACGGTTATCTTCTCCACACCCCCGCCGGTCCTCATGCATCGCGGACAGACAGCCATGTTCAGGGATCGACCATTCAAGATAAAACGGTGTCTACATCGACCTACGAAATACCAGGATCCATTTGTCACGAAGGAGACGGTAGTTAGACTCTAAGATAAATTGGATTAATAAAAAGAAATAGGGGACAGGGGCAAGATGTCCGGTGTCAACGAGGGGAGGAAAGATGTTTTACTTGCCCCTGGAGCATCGTCAATAGGATTTGGCCACGAACGGCAGGATCGCGGGCAGGTCCACTGGGGTGCCCAGGTCTATATCGTAGCAGGCCTGCTCGCTTGAGCCGTCCATCATCTCGATCTTTGCGGTCAGTTTGTTCTTCTCGAAGACGATCTGGGCGTTCTTGACCTTGCTCTTGTACATGCTGATGCGCTTACCAGCCTGTGTCAGTCTCCGTTCGCAGCAGTAGATGAGGCCCGCGGACTCTAGCAGCTTGATCTTCCGGTAGCATGCAGCTATAGGGATCCCGAGCTTCTCGCTGAGGTCGAAGGCGCTCTTCGGCTTGCCCATGGTGGCGAGAAGTATCTTAGCCGCGTACTCCTCGGTGAGCAGTTGTGATGTTTCGAGTGCGTGCATTTCACCAACTCTTATGAGTTATCATTTTTGTATAGGATATTTATACCGCGCTTTCCGGTAATCAGTTTTGATTCCATTATTTTTCATGGGCCAGATGTATTATCGGACCCGGAAAGGCTTCAAAATTGTCATAAAATCAATTTCGACGATTGGAACGTGACATCATGTTATTGAGAACGAGAAACCGCATAAGATTATCAAATTAATAATCCAGAGGTGTTACCTTTTCTAGAATAATATTATTCTTAAAAGTGAATGTAAATCACAAGTTTGAAATAGTCCAGATATCAATCGATGACTCAGTTGGGCATAGGCCCGATCGGAGGCGAAAACATCATGTCATGCGGAAAGTGCGGGAAGGACAAGAAGGACAAGGACAAGAAGAAGAAGTAAAGTCTTCGTCCTGTTCCGGCCTCGATAGAACAACGGTCCAAAACCCTTCTTTCCTTCATTTTTCCATTCTTCACACCTTATTCAGGTCCAGATGTAATTATTATATAGCCGGTGAACCAAATGCTGCCCCTATCGGCGTGGACCGTCGGAGGTGAGAAGGAAATGACTGGTGGATGCGGATGCGGTGGAAAGAAGAAGGATGACAAGGGCAAGAAGAAATAACGCCCTTTCTAAATCTCTTATTATTTTCTGTTCCTCATACCCACGGGATGGAGTTCTCTTCGTGGATCTTATCAGCTTGTTCATTGACGATGTCATCCATCCAATCGTACCTGGGCTCGAACACCTCGTCCCCCAATTGGAACTCGGTCTCGAACTGGATGAATGCTAATACATTAGCCTCCCTGAAGATGTAGGTGGTGGTGATGCTGCTCACATACATGCCTGTACCGTTGGGGTTGCTCTTCCAGGCGTAGAAGAAGCCGATACTTCCCTCCTCGCCCAGGTCCTCCATCTTGACCATATAATCGCCCCAATCATCCATCATGTCGTCGTAGCGCTGCTCTGACCAGACCACCAGCTCATAGGACCACACCCGCATCAG
>JACXTP010000146.1 GCA_016919625.1 Methanomassiliicoccaceae archaeon | reverse complement strand
TCTTGAACAAGGAGAAATAACCACCATAGGTTACAGTTGTTATGGCAACCACGACATCTGTCTCCATCTCCATCTTGGCATATTCTCGCCCGAAATCATTGAAGAGGCAAAGACCGGGGGTCTTCACCCAACACCCGAAGCAACCGATGCAGTCATGCATGGTCTTTTCCCTCAGGACGATCTCGTCGACGTCGACTCCCCGAGCACCCAATTGGATGCGCGCTATCCCGAGGACCTTCTGACTCAATATGTCGTCTGAGAACGAGCCGTCCACCAACATAGCTTTCATTCGGACACCAAGAACAGTTACCGAATACAATGATAAATAAATCAACGGTCGGAAGGCCCTAAAATGTCTCCGGGCGGGCCTTCCTGACCATCTGTCATCTGAACCTGTTCCATCTGGTGAGGCCAGCCATCATCTGCCAGACCTCATAGGGCCGCTCGTGTTCCCTCAGACCCAACCTGGTGAGGATGGACCTCGTCTCGTATTTCGGGCTCTCTACCCAAACCGAGCTTTCGTTCCTCTCAGAGAGGAAGTCCTGGACCATCTTAGTGCCTATGCCCTTTCCCCGGTTTCCCGGCTTGACGAATATCTGTGCCAAAGAGTGGGGGTACCAAACATCCTCCAAGATGCCTGGAACGTGGGCCGGTCGCTCCCTGTCACAGATGTAATATCCGATCGGCTCGTAGCCTTGGTCGCAACTCACCCAAGCGATCTTGGCGATCTGGGATTTCTCCTGGAACCGTAGGAAGCCAGGGTTGTCTAGCCTGGCATCATCCTGCAGGCATCTCAGTATGAACTTGTCCTTGTAATCATTAACGCGATTCAACCGGACCGGGATGGAACGATCGTTCTCCGTGGAAGGGGACCCATAGGAGAAGTCGGACATTCCATTTGTCCAGCCCCCCGATAGAGCCATAGTGCTATCTGAATCATCATAAACCCACTGGTGCGTTTCCCATCCCTCCGCAATTGAGGCAATTCGATATTGTCCGGGATATCTATTTTAATCTAGCGAGTTTAGGTAATCTTAGAGTAGTAAGGTAATAGATTAGTAGCTAGATTAGAAAACCACACTGGCTCTGTCGACTGATGGACGTTTTTGTGGTTCGAAACATCGTCGGACGGATGCTTCGTCTCCCCTTTTATTAATGTCGTAGGCGGTATACGGCAGATCGATGGAAACGTTAATAAGGGGTCGATTTCGGCGCAACTCGGGTAGACCTATCTTATGTGAATCCATATCAGATAAGGTCGAGCTCCTTTCCTATCATTTCGAACTTGGCGATGGCGAGCTCGAGGTCCTCCTTTGTCAACGTAGCGTTCATGATGGTGCGGATGCGCGCCTTACCCTTTGACACCATTGGGAACACTATAGGAAGGGCGAACACACCCTCCTCGAAGAGTCGCTGGCTGAAGCGCTTCGCCGTGGCGCTTTCGCCCATCATTATCGGTATGATCGGTGTTTCGGAACGGCCTGTGTCGAAACCTGATCTTGCCATCGCCCCACGGAACTCCTTGGTCCTCTCCCAAAGGTTCCGGACGTGCTGTGGTTCCGATTCCAGGACGTCGATGGCCGCAGTGCATGCCGCCACGACCGCCGGAGGATGCGAACCGCTGAGCAACCAGGTCCGGGAACGGTTGTATGCGAAGTTGACCAGGTCCTGCGAGCCCGAGACATGGCCGCCCACCACCCCGAAGTCCTTGGAGAACGTCCCCATTTCCACGTGAACCTTGCTTCGATCAAGATGGAAATGGGACACGATGCCCCTACCTCCGTCCCCCAGCACGCCCTCGCCATGAGCGTCGTCGACATAGAGCATCGCCCCGTGCCTTTCCGTCAAGCTCGCGATCTGGTCCAGGGGGGCGATGTCGCCGTCCATGCTGAACACCCCATCTGTTATGACCAGCAATCGACGGTAGACCGGGGTGTGGCGCTCCGCCTCGAGTAGTACTCTTTCCAGGTCTGCCATGTCGCAATGCTTGTAAACGGCTCTGTCAGCATAGGAGAGACGGACGCCATCGATGATGCTACCATGGTTGAGCTCGTCGCTGATGATCAGGTCCCCCTTTCCAACCAGTTGGGGAATCAGACCAGCATTTGCAGCGAACCCGGTCTGGTAGACCAATGATGCCTCGGCGTGCTTGAATCGGGCAAGACGCCGTTCAAGCTCAACATGGAGGTCCATCGTCCCGGCGATGGGGCGGACAGAACCTGAACCCGCCCCATGCGTGCCCACCGCACGTACAGCGGCCGCTTTCATCTTGGGGTGATTGCTCAGACTGAGATAGTTGTTGGAGCAGAGCATGATCACACTGCGCCCATCCACCATACAGCGAGCGGAGCTGGCTCCTTGTAGGACACGTATCCTCCAGTCCAGATCGTTGTCCACAAGTTCCTTGTACTCTTCCTTCAGAAATGATGTGGGGTCCCTGCCCATTATGCCACCGAAGAGGCTATTCGACGACCATACCGATATAATCTTTCGATGGTCAACGCCCTAGAGGTTCATTGAAGGCGACGGCCCATCTATCGACCCCTTCGTACAAGATCCCATTTTTTTTATACATTCAGGATATACTAATCCCTAATGTACAATAATTTTAAATATTTCGCAAACAGAACTTTAGGTTCGACAGTCCGGTGATGGATATGAGGAGTTTGTTTGGTGTGCTGGATCAAGGCGGGCGGCCTAACTCGTGGCGGATATTAGGAATCGAGAGAAGTCCTCCCATGATGTTGGACCTCGATCCCCCAGTGAAGGCTCTGGTGGTCACAGCCTCACCTTTCGAGGGGATGCTCGGTTGTGGTGGGACGATCAGGAGATTGGTCAACCGAGGGTCTCGGGTCAAAGTTGTGGCTCTTGGCATGGAGCCATCAATTGGTTCGCTAGGCACGACTCACTCGTCGATCGGACAGGCCATGGAGGCGTCGCTGGGCTTGCTCGGTTGCCAGGACCTCGAGGTCCTGGAAAATGACTGGACCGAAGGGCAACAGGTGCTCCAGTTGCTGGACCTTTTATGCCATTATGGTCCAAAGGAGATTTTCATACCCTCGTTCTTTGAGCGGACATCAGGGTCCCAGCGCGCTGCTATGGCCACCATGCGTGCTGTGGAGATGTACCCGGGTCGACTCATGATCAACAGCTATGAGGTTATGACCCCCATCGACCCGAACTCGTTGGTGAACATAACCGAATCCGTAGCTCACAAGTTCGAAAGCATTACGAAGAACGCTTGGACCGAGGACGTTTGGGCCGTGGCCGAGAAGATCGTCGGTCTGAACGCCTATCGTTCGCTCGAAGCAACGGACGGATCTAGATTCTGTGAGGCGTTCGTCCGAGGGGGCCCTGAGATTATTGAGGGCGAGGCTAGGAGGGCGGGGTTGATACCATGACCATCATGTGCGACGATGAGGCTAGTCTCTTTTATTACAATTGCCCGAGCTCGTGTTTCCTGGTCAGCTCGGCTATCATGTCCTTGGTCATGGCGGCCAGGTCGTACTTCGGACACCACCCCCAATCATGTCGGGCGGCCCTGTCGTCCAACGATCGGGGCCAAGAGTCGGCGATGTCCTGTCGGAAGTCAGGGTTGAACGACACCTCCAAAGAGGGAACGAACCGTTGAATCGCCTTTACCAGCTCTGAAACGCTAAAGCTCATCGAATTAAGGTTGTAGGCGTCCCTTCTCCGGATCGAGGAGGGTTCAACTCCCATTATCCCCAAGATCGCCTCCAGGCAATCGGGCATGTAAACCATGGGCAGGACCGTATCCGGTCGGACGAAGCACTCGTAATGCTTATGGCGTATGGCCTCGTAGAAAATAGCTACCGCATAATCGGTCGTCCCGCCCCCGGGAGGAGTGTCCGCGCTGATTATGCCAGGGAAACGAACGCTCCTCACATCGACCCCGTATTTTCTGTTGTAATAATCGCAGAGCAGCTCCCCGGCCACCTTGGTCACACCATACATGGTGGTCGGGAGCAATACCGTTTCCTGAGGCGTCAGGTCCCTGGGATACCCCCTGCCGAAGACAGCGATGGAGCTTGGCCAGAAGACCTTTGTCTTATTCGCCCTCGCCAGTTCCAGGACGTTCTGCAGGCCGCGCATGTTCATGTCCCATGCCCTTTGAGGCTCTTTTTCGCCCACCGCGGACAGCACGGCGGCCAGATGATATATCTGGGAGACGTCATGGCGTTCGACTATCTCCTTCAGCTCTGAGAAAATGGTGACGTCCCCCCTTTCGAAGGGGCCGCTCCTGGCTATGCTCTCTGGAGGTTCGCGTCTGTGACCCAACGCCACCACCTTACTGCCTCCCAGCCGTTCCCGTAGACTCATCACGAGCTCGGACCCGATCTGCCCGGTCGCCCCAGTAACCATTATGTTCTCATCGTTCCGCACCGTCACGCCCACCGTCCTGAAGAATGCAGCATGTTGGAGATAAAACCTGGGCTAGGCCCTTTACAGGATATCATAGACTTCAAGCATAGGATTTCAAAAACATTCGACCATGGGCATTATTCAGAAAGTTGGGTCGTACTTCACACGGTGAAGGACATCGCCTATTCCATTCCCGAGGTCAAGGCGTGCAGGGACCTCCCCCTGAAACAATTGAATGGAATGTTGAAATTGAACCTCTGCAGCCAGTTCGACAAAGATCTGAGCCGTGCAATATCTGAATGGTGCCCGTTTCCTGTGGGGCGGTGAGGATGGCTCGGGTCGCTGCCCAAACCTGTGAACCTCTTCCTATATTGGTCACATGTGGCCGCTCTGCCTAAGTACAGTGATGGGGCAATAGCTGCACCATACCTCTGTAAGAGGTCAGGGAAAGATCATATGAACACATCGAACATGTGCGGAGATTGGGATTTCGACAGCAATGACAAATGGCCAGAGGGATGCGGATGGCGCGGCGCGGCCTCGGTCATCAGCGGAGTGGTCTGGCTCTGCTTCAACATCATCTGGTTGTTCTTCTATGCCGGCGATTACACGGTCTGGGAGAATATAGGGGTGTTCTTGCTCTCCATAGTGGCGGTCCTCGGCTTCAACGCCCTGGCCTGGGTGGGGTACGGCCTTAGCATGGCCAAGGAACACCAGGAACTGCCTCGATATCGCATCATCGGGTCCATGTTGGTTTTCGGGGCGGGGATCGTATCACTAGTAACCTGGTTGTTCTTCCTGGCGGACGGGTACAATGTCTATCAGAACATCGCCGTCCTGTTGGTCATAGTGCTGCTCACATTGGGTTCGTGCGCGTCGCTGTGGATCGGATATGATAAAAGTAAAGGGTGCCAACAAGGACGCGACATCTAAGACCAGTCGTCGACCGGATTCCTAGGTAGGAGCATCCAAAGGACCAGATACAGTAGGGCGAAGACCCCCAAGGTGACAGCTGCGAAGAGCAGGAAGAACACCCGGATCACCCTTGGGTCGGTCTCCACATACTCGGCGAAACCTCCGCTCACCCCGCCCAAAATCCTTTCCTTGCCGGACCGGTAGAGGTCCCGGGAGGGTTTGACCGCGGGGGGCGTCTTCTGTTTAGCCCGCCTTTCCAGCTCTCTGGAGAGCATCAATGCGTAGCCGATTACCAAAAGAAGTATGAAGATCATAGGCAGGATGATCAGCACTAGGTCCGCCAACGAACCGAGGGCGTCGATGTCGTAGACCCGGCCCAAGATGTCGAATACGCCGAACGCCAACCAAAGGGAGAAAGTCACCGCTGTGGCCGTCGCCAACGGTCGGAGCAGGACGATGCCTTTAGGGTTGAGGGGGGTCAGCATGAACATGTACCCAAAGAGCAGCGCGGCTAAGAAGAAAATGAAGAGATTGTTCACCAGGAACGACCCCAGGTCATGAACGAGATCGCCCGGTTTCGATAGGAGGTCGAAGGAAACGCCTAAGGCCGCCACGGCCGCCGTGATAATGAGCGCGTAGACCAGCGGACCGAAGAAGCCCAAACCCCCCTGGAACTTGTGCTTGCCAACCTTTTTTGCGACCAGCTCCACCTCGGTGGAGAAGGTTTGGAAACGCTGTTCCACCGGGGCCTCTGGAGGGGGTTGAATGGTCTTAGCTCCGCACCGCTGGCAGAACTGAGCCTCCGATGGGTTCTCCTGCCCACAACTCTGACAGTACAATCGGCTCCCTCCGGCCCACCTAATCATTCAAGCATGATATGAACTTAGAGGGCGCGCGCAGTTCGAGGAGTGTGGAAAAGGTTTAACTGAGCAGGCATCCAATACGCCAAACGAAGGAAGGACCAGGCATGAAGAAGTGCAATCGTTGTGGCATGGATGTCGCCGACGAGGCCCAGTACTGTTTCAGGTGCGGGAACGACCTTGCCCCAGCCCGGAACGTGGCCCCCAACTATGTACCCCCACAGCCGAAGAAGGACAACACCGGGGTGATCATAGCCGTGGTCGTGGTCATCATTTTGGTGGTGGCCATCGTGGCCTCGGCCTGGGCCATCTCCAACGCATGGTCCCAGGTGCCTTGGGAGGATATAGACCGGACCGACCTGAAGATGACCGTATTGTCCCGTGACAACGATCCGCCCCAGCTCGCCGATCCGGGCGAGAACAACAAGTTCGTGCAATTGACGGTGAGCTTGACCAACAACCGTAGCTCCGATCTCGTCCTGACCCCAAACGACTTCCTCCTGGAAACGGCGGACGGGTTCAGTTACGGGTATTCACAGAACGTCCCCAACACCCTCAATGTGACGTTGTCCGAGGACCAGACCGTGGTTTTCAAGATCGGGTTCGAGATACCCCAGGGCTCCACCCCGACCCTGCTCCGATTCTATCTGAACCTGGAGTGGGACATCTTTATCGAGGCGATCGTGCCTTCGTGACCATCCCAGTACGGCTTCTGGGGGATGGGCGTGTCCGACGGCATCTTTTTATTGGATGGGGTCGCATGCCATGCCGTTGCAAGAGGAACCCCCGAACATCCAGAGGCCAGATCGTCACGCGGGCCTCGCCAACTTCATGAGGTCGATGAAACATCTCAACGCCTCCAAGCTTGCCGTGTCTGGCATGGAGTTCATCGACAAGAGGGAGTATGATGCCGCCATTTGCGACTTCCGGGAGGCTCAGGAACTTTACCAGGAGCTGGGGGCGAACGATAACGCCTCCAACATGATGTCCATGCAAGGTATCTGTTTCTATGCCCTGGGCAGATGGGACGAGGCGGTGGCGGTGCTCCAGGAGGCGTTGGCATTGAAGAGGGAATTGGGGGACAAGGAAGGGGAGGCTAGTGACCTTCTCGGACTTGGCGAGGTCTACTTGAGGGCGGGAGATAAGGCGAGAGCCGAGGAGGCTTTCCAGCAAGCGCTGTGCATATCCCAGGCAGAAGGGCTCAAGGACTGCGCCCTGAAGGCCGAGAAAGGTCAAGAAAGGGCGAGGGCCCTTCCTACCAGCGGTTAGTTCTTTTCTGAGACGGTCTGGGCAAACTATTCCTAGCGCCAGGTTGATGACGCACACCATACCGAGGTCGTCCAATGCAACGGTTCACCCATGGTCTGCCACAGGAGATGTTCGAGGGTGCCCAAGGGGAGTTCCTGTCCGCTTATTCGGTCGATCCCTTCGGAAGCCTGCTGCTGCTCCCCACACCAGCCATGGTGAGGCAGACCCGGAAGCGAATGATGGACTCGGGACTTGGGGTGGCGTCAAGCTCCGTCGCCACCCTGGAAGGCTTTGCGTTGCAGATACTGGAGGACCAAGGCGCCGGGTTGACGTTTTTGGACGAAATAGAGTCGACGGTGCTGCTTCGCCAGGTGTTGAAAGAGGGGTGCAAGGACCTGCCCCTGCTCTTCCGAGAAGGGCAGATAAGGGAGGGTTTCCTCCATGACCTCTCGACCTTCCTGGCCACCTGCGATGATTATAGCGTCGGCCCGGAGAAGTTGAGAGGTTGTGGAGAAAGGGGACCTCAGTTGTCATATGTCCTGGAAAGATTCCGAAGGAAAGAAGCTGAGGCCGG
>JACXTP010000145.1 GCA_016919625.1 Methanomassiliicoccaceae archaeon | reverse complement strand
GAGCGCTTCAGGTCACATCTTACGACCATGAACCCTGAGATGGCCTCGTCCCTGGCCTTGACCCCCACACCGACCGTGACCAAGGGTAAAAGCGGGATGTTCTATCAATGGGACATCTACCTCCTGCGCCGACCTGGTTTCCTCTGGTATCCCTTAGGTCTTGGATATCCCGGCTACCAGCTCTTTCTAAAACACTTCGACCGAGCCCCCAACCCCGAAGATGTGAACTCCATGAGGAGAGCGGTGGAGGACGTGGTGGCGGAAAGCGGTTCGCCCGCCTCGAGGATGATCTTGCTTTGGACCAGGGGCAAGGAGGACCTCACCGAGGAGGTCTACAACATGATAACCACCCAGAACGTGGTCTATTCCCACCGGGGGAGCTCGTTCATCTGCGGGGTGGAGCTGGTAATCGAGAACCAGGACGGGACCTACGAGTTCATCCCCTTCATGGCACCTCACTCATCGTCCAAGTCCTTGGCCCAGGCGGGCAAGCCTCGGTAACGGTAGTGCTGCCGGATCTGCTCCTCGTATAGGTTAAAATAGAACTCATTGTACTTCCGCACGTACAACACACCCTCGCGTGTGATTCGGACCTCGTATTGGGCCTCCTTCTCCTCTATACGCACTAAATTCTGTTCCACAAGATAGTCGAGCACCTTATTGGTCATGAAGTGGTTGGACATGATCTCGTGCTTTATCTCCTCCTTCGACAGACCTGGTCTGTCCTCAGCCAAGATGCGGTCCAATTTCGATTCCAGGTCTGGTTGGTAGATATCTATGCCTAGCTCTGAGACCAAGCGGTTCAGGGTGAAGCAGGCGTAGATCTTGAAGTCCTTGTAAGACCTGGACATCGGCTCCGATGGGTATCTGTCGCTCGGTTATTATAATGAACGTCCTTAGTCCGGTCCCATGATAAAATCGGTGGGGGAACAGCTCACATCCACCCATATGGCATCGGCCTCCACCTTTACCTTGAAGGTGCGTAGGTCGTGCGTTCCCATCTCCGCGTGCAACATGGACTTGAACTTAGGGACCGCCTCATCCTTGGGCAGAGCGACGGTCATGCCATATCCCTTATGGGCTGGGCCGAGCAAAACCTTCCCGGTGCGAACGTCGAACTGGGCGAAGTGCAAGGGGCAGGTGACGATGTTCCTGTTCAAGGTTCCGAAATTCAGCGGGGCGTTCTCATGGCCGCAGCGCCGGGTCACCGCGTAGATCTTTCCATCTACATTCGCCAGCACCACCTCCACCCCTTCAACGACCACTGCCTTGAGGCCTCCCCTAGCGATGTCCTCCAATTCTAAGGCGCGCACGAACATCAATCCACCTCTCCCACAGGTATCTGGGGCAGTGTATCGGGGTCCGTCACATCCTGATGGACAAACAGACCGCACCAGCACCGTCTCATCTTATCGAAATGTTCGCGATGCCAGGGTATGCAAGGGCAAACGATGTGCATATCATGGTCCCTCTCACCAGTAAGTCCTTGGCAGGGACAGAAAGGTATTCCGTGCTTCCTATAGAGCACAACTTCCTGCTCCAGGCAGAAATCGGCCAGCTCCTCGTCGGGGGTGAATTTGTAACCAAGAGCATTCACTATCGGTTCCCATTGCTCCCGCAATGCCCTCTTCCCCCCTTCCATGTCCATCTTCATACCCTCTGCTTCTCGACCATCGCCTTCTCGAACTTGTCTGGATTATAACCTTGGATTATGACATCATCGATGTAAATTATGGGGAAGGACAGATTGAGATTGTCCCGTTGGATCTTCTCTCGGACCGGTTTCTTCTCCTCGCTGTCCAGATTATCGTAGTCGATGAAGTCGAAGGGGATGTTCCTATCTTCGAACCATTTCTTCGTTTTCTTGCACCACGGACAGGTGCTAAGGGTATACATGAAGACCTTGACCAAACTCTCAATCCTCCAGTCTCACGAATATCTTGCCATCCTCCTTCTTGGTATGGAACATGCGGAGCTTGACCTCCTTGGACATGACCAGCTCTCCGGTGCGGACGTCGAAGGCCCAATCATGGCAGGGACATCTTATTACATCGCCTTCCAAGGTACCGCTGGCAAGTGCACAGCCCATATGGGGGCAGCGATTGGAGAGCGCATAGACATCATCCCCACGGTGCAACAATATCATGCCTAGGCCTTTCGGGTGGAAAAGACGCGGCGTGTTCTGCGGCAGGTCCTTCAGCTCGGTAATATAGATCCATGGGTCCATTGACATCTCAGGCTCGACCTTGGCCACATTATGGCAGGCATGAGGACATAATACTTGTGAGAATCAGAGAAGGACCCCGATCGAGCTGACAAGGAAGTACAATCCGAACACGAACATTAGCAGGCCGGAAGCGAGGATAAGCAAGTGGTGCCATTTTATGTTCCACAGCCCTTTGGTTCGATTAACTGTGTTGGAGATGAAATACTCCCAACCCGCGTCGCAACCGAGATGTACGGCCGCGAAGATGGGGAGCATGACCAGTCCGAACGTCACCGCGGTGGCCACCAATGCCGCTCCAACGGTGGCCCACCACATCAACCAGTAGGGATTGGTGATGGTGGTGATGACCCCATCCAAGAAGGCGCTGCGGGTAGGGCCTACCCCCTCGCAGACCATCACCTCCCTGGCCCGGACCATGCCTATGCCCATCCATATCAGGATGGCCCCTCCGATGGCCGCGACGATGGCGAACATGCCCTCGTCCTCGAAGATATAGTCGAACCCAAAGAATATGAGCACGATCAGAGGGATCTCGACCAGGGCATGCCCCAAGACGATCCGAAGGCCAGCGTTCTTATCCTTGTATCCTTGGGCCACTGTGGCGGCGAAGACCGGTCCTGGCATGAGCACCCCTGAGAGCGATATGAAGGCGACGCTCAATAGGAACAGGCCAGGGGAGTACTCGAACATCTGGTTCGATATCGATGAACGAATATTATAACAACGGTCCTGTCCATTTTTCCATTATAGATACCACAGCTCCGTGAGCGCGATGTATTGCTCCGGATCGAGCTCGCGCAGTGACGCCGTGTCCACGTCGATGATCTCAACCCCATGGATCCGTGAGTTCATTATCTCCTCCAGGCTTACCG
>JACXTP010000144.1 GCA_016919625.1 Methanomassiliicoccaceae archaeon | reverse complement strand
TCCCTAGGACTACTGGAGAGAGGGGTCTCGATCTCGGTCAAAGCCAAAGAGGTCAAAGGCGAAAATTTCTCAATATAAGTGGCCGATCTGGAGAATCTGAAAAAATTTGAGAGTCAGGATTACACGAAAGGGGCCATCTTGAAGGGAACGACCATAGCGACCTATGAGCACCAGATCAAAATCCCATCCAGCTCGAAATACTATCTGATCGTGACGTCTGGAGCAATCAAATTGGATCGAACGGTCTGGGTCAAGGCCTCGAAGTTGTCCTCCTGATATCCTTTGATGGCAAAGAGCCCGGTAAATGATCTGAGCGAGCGTAGCCCTCCTATCGTAAAATGGATATCGACTAAATATCCCTCAACCCGATCCGATCCGCATCATGGATAAGGACCAATTGAGGGAATTCTATGAACGGAATCCTCCCGACCTGAGGTTCATAACGGACATCAACCGGCGCCATTTCCGCTTCCTGTTGCCCAACGGGAGGTTCTTCAAGATCAAGGACGCCATCCGGTCCGCAAGGGACCTGCAGAGATGGTTGATCAAATTGCAGCCATTGGACGTCTATTACTCCACATCGACATACCTTGACCCCACCTCGGTCGCATCAAGACCGAAGAAAAGCACGGACTATTGGGGGCCAGGCAACGTCATCCTGGGCCACGATGTGGCGTTCGATCTGGACAGACGGCCGTTGTCGATCTTCAACCTGGAACGAGCGAGGAAGGACGCGGTCCGGCTCCTCGACCTCCTGTCCGATCAGAATTACCCTTTGAAGTACGTCGCCTTCAGCGGGAGCAAGGGGTTCCATCTGGTGTTCGACGATATCGATAGGACCCTAGAGCCAGATATCCACTCGAGGGAGAGGTCCATCATTCAAAGAAGAAAGATGTTAGTGGATGAGATCGTTAGTAAGGGCATCAAGATCGACACCACGGTAACCGCGGACACCAGGAGGATCATCCGCCTGCCTGGGACCATCAATTCCAAGACAGGGTACTGTTGTCAGTACCTTTCGGTCGACCAATTACGCTCCCCCGTCGTCGATTGGATCGATGGCATATCGAGATTGGAGGACCACACGAAGATACCTCGGTTCAAACTGATACCTCTTCCCAAGCTCAAAATGAAGAGGCGGCCAGAGCCCATTGATAGGGACTTCGACCATGGTTACACCACGTTCATCACCAGCTCCGTGCTGGGGACGAAAGGCCGTCATGCGGTGCTGCTCTCCCTTCCCAAAGGGTCGCAGGAAAGGGTCGTGCGCACCTTGCGGCAGGTCCAGGAGGAGTACGACCTCACCGACATCTACCTTTTCGAGCTCCCCAATGCGTACCAGGCCATCTGCCTGAAGACGGTCCAGCGGAACCGGTACCAGAAGATTTTGGACATGGCGCGGTCGCCCTCGGCCAGCCAGCTCAGGAACTATGACCGGGTATCTTTGAGGATGGGGCCCTTGGTCGATCAGGAGATGAAGGTCCTGGAGCCCTCGGCGCAGTTCGTCACATTCATTGAGTGCCCTCCCAAGGTCAGGGACGGCAATTTCGTCAGCCAGGGCCACATCAACTTCCTAAGGAGACATGGTCTGACCCCTCTGGAATATAGCAAGGTCCATGGGAACGGCGAGTTCAAGCTGGTCGATGCCGAGATCAGGTTATGAGGACAATTTTACCCAAATGAAAAACTATTTAACCGCTGGTTCGGATAGTAAACCTGCACTCCGAGTGATTCCTTCGGGAAGATGACGAGGACATTCGTCCCAGCGTACTACACCAGGCGGTTGAACGGGAGTGGTTCTCCGCCTCAAATCCTTTCCAATGAGGAGATATCGATGGGTCTGAAGGAGCTGTTAGGAATAGGTTCTGGTGGCAGCGCGCCGCCCACGGCCCGAAGGCCCAGGTCCAACCCCGGGTACGACCGCATCGATGTGTGGATCGAGTCCAGGATCGGGAAGGTGGACCCAAACGATCCAATGGCTGGGTCCAAATACGAGTCCTTGCTGCGCGAGGAGGGGCGAAGGTACCCATCCGCCCGAGGTAGGGTAATCATCTCCCACCAGGGCAACGACACCATCATCTCGGGCGAAACCATGCCCTTCAAGGGCGCGCTCCGGAGGCTGGGCGGCAAGTGGGACCCACGGTCCAAGTCCTGGGTCGCTAAGGGCCGGGATGTGAGAGAGGTGGACATCGATGGCCGGAGCGGGTTGGCCGGGCTGAGGGAGTACATATTCAAGGTCCGTTATGGTCGTTCACCTTGATGGGAAGGACATCTGACCATCGGGCCAGGTCCCAGTCCCGCATCGTCCCGTGAGATGGACCGGGGGGACCTTTCCTTTTGAAAAGGACGAAGGGCCGCAGGGTTTAGAGTAAAGTTATTATAGGTAAGTTTTGTTGAATCGAAAGAGCCCAGATGAACCGATATAGCCTCATCATCATCATCCTCTCCATAGCGATGGCACTGCCCTCGCTTTGGAACAGGGAATGGGCAAGCCTCATGGTCCCGATCACAGGGATCGCGGTCGTCTGGGCACCGATGATGGTGACGGGCGACAAAAGCCAAGGTTATGATGTGCGCATCATGCGCATCGCCATCGTACCGATGGTCCTCTTCATCCTCCTGACCGTTGCCGACCTCTTCGCCAATTTCGAGTACTATTACGAGGTGTCGATCGCCGTAGAGGCATGCGCCATGATGGCCTTCGGGGTGATGATAGCCGTGTTCTTGAACGCCAGGGGAGATGTTACCCTGCCCCGAAGATGGGTGGTCCTCTTTGCGATGACCTTCGCCGGCTCGCTGTCAGTGCTCTACACGTTCTCCACCATCTACTGGATGTACGCCACAGGATACCCGATCTACAATGGCGATTTCAGCAACACACTGGACAACGACACCGTCAACCTGATGCTCATGACGCCGATGGCGGTCTCGACGTTCGCCACCATCATCTACGCCGTGGTCTTCAACGAGTACTTCAAGCGAGTGGATTCACTGGAACTTTCAAGATTTTTACCTGGAGAGGGGTCATGAAGAAGATCGACCGCTCCGACGTGATCTGCGTGATCACATCATTGTCGATCCTCGTGATGACCGTCCTTTCGGTATTGGGCACGGACCGTACCCCCTATAAGCTGTGGACCGGCGTGCTCTGCGCTTTTTTTTGCTTGCTGCCGATGATATTCCGGCACGCCAGCGTGATGAGGTTGCCACTGGCATTGATATTGCCGATACAGGTCACGATATTCCTGCATGCCTACGGCGTGCTGCTGATGATGTACGATGACATCGTGTGGTACGACACGGTGACGCATTTGGCCGCATCGATCACCATAGCGCTGTTGGTCTTCTATGCGCTGGTGGCGGTCGAACTGTTCGATGAACAGACCCGCTTCGGCAAGAGGGTCCCGCTGTTCGTCACATTGATCATGATGACGTTCAGCATATACTGGGAGGTGCTCGAGCTCGTCGTGGACTACACCACGGGAATCAACATGCAGTACAGCCCCTGGGACACCATCAGGGACATGGTCTGCAACACCATCGGTACCCTCATGGTGACGATACCCTTGAGGTTCTACCTCAAAAAACATGAACCGTATGAGTTCATCGAGCGCCTCGAGCTGAGCCCCTCGCTCAAGCGCTTCGTCACACGCGAACCGAAAAAAACCAAGCAACCGGTCAATGACGATCGTTAGCCAGATGTTAAATGGGGCAGATTATCGATTTTGCCTCGGACCATGGCCCCACCTCCCTTCCATTCAGATATTTTAAAATAACACCACCCTAATCCGACACGGATGCCGCAGAGCTTCGTCCAGGGGCTGAACAGCAAGCTTTGTTCCATCCCGCCGGAGAGACGGGTCTTTTTATTGATAGCGATATGGGCGCTCTTTTTCGGGACATTGATCGCTCTGGATGCGCTTTTTCTGCGCAATTTCTTCGACGCCACGATCGGTGAGGTGATCGACATCTCCTTCTATAGGGAGAGGACCCAAGGCGTCCTCGACGGTCTTTGGCTCTACCGCGACATCCAATGCGAGTCCCCGCCATTGATCGTCTACCTCATGCTCCCAGCCCAGATGGCCGGTGGAAGCGAGGTGGCCTACCAGATATGGTTCTCGACATTCATCCTGCTGACCTCGGTCTCGCTTTACCTGGCCCTGCGCCGTTTCGATGATGCCAAGGCCTTTTGGGTCGCGCTGATATTCCTTTTCGTCCCGGTGAGCACGATCGAGACCGTGCTCGGGATCCAGGACGAGGCCATCGTGTTCTATATCTTCATCCTGTCCATCCTCCTCGCCGTCATCGGGAGGCTTCGTTGGAGCGCCGCTGCCATGACGATCGGCATCTGGACCAAGTTCATGAACGGCTTCCTGCTCCCGTTCCTTCTAAAGGCCGAGAGGACGTGGAGAGGACGGCTCATCCTGTTGGGGATCGTCACCGGGATATCGCTTCTGGTGTGCCTCCCCTTCCTGATCGTCTGCCCCGAGGAGTTCCTCAGTTTCCCCTCATATTATTTCCTTAAATCGGGGTCGGCCGAGAACCCCACGTCCAACCTTAACATATGGGACTTCTTGAGCATGGGCGGGCTGGATATTCCCTCATGGTTCTTCCTCATGCTCATCGCAGGCGTGATGTTGCTCGCCTACTACCTAGCACTGAGGAAGGACCGCACCCTGCTGGAAGGCATGCTGATCGTCCTGGTCGCCTTCATCCTCATCTATCCTCGCACCACCGCCACATACTATACCCTCCCGATCGCCCTCTTTCTAATCTGGGGCGTTGAGAACCGATGGCTGGGGCTCAGGTGCTTCTTGATCTATGTCCCCCTGCTCCTGAGCCTCCTCTTCACCAACAACAACTCCGTGGGGGAGCCGTTCATAGACTGGGAATGGGGGTGGGTGGTGGGTGCCATCCTGCAGATCATCGTCATCATCATCTTGGTCGATTCCACCCGCATCGCCCTCCGGAAACGTAACTTCGTGGACCGGGCCTTGGCCAAGGGAGAATGATCTTGCTTAGGTAGGCATGGGTAAAGGCAACGATCCTATCTGGCCAACATCTCCTCGCTACGGACCTCCACCAGTACGATCTGGCAGCGAACATCTCGATCCGCGACCTGGAAAAACCTATTTGTGGGTTGACCCACATTCATCGGGGAGAGGAAATGGAAATGCAAGACTTTGAGAAGCTAGGCGTCTTCTACCTAGGGCGCCAATACGACCTTGCCATCAAGGCCGTGAAGGAGGACCTGCTCCTTTACGACTCCAAGGACTTGGTGACCCACGCTGTCTGCGTGGGCATGACCGGTAGCGGCAAGACCGGGCTGTGCATCTCATTGTTGGAGGAGGCCGCTCTGGACGGCGTCCCTGCCATCATCATAGACCCCAAGGGGGACATGGGCAACCTCATGCTAACGTTCCCGGAGCTGCGCAAGGATGACTTCCTGCCCTGGGTGAACGCGGAGGACGCCCTCAAGAAAGGCCTCTCCCAGGATGACTACGCCGCCAAGCAGGCTGATACCTGGAGGAACGGCCTGGCCGGTTGGGGTGAGGACGGGGCTCGCATCCAGCGCCTGCGCGACGCCGTGGACATAACCATCTACACCCCCGGCAGCAGCGCCGGAACCCCGGTCTCCATCCTCAAGTCCTTCTCCGCCCCTCCGGTGGAGATCATCGGCGACGAGGAGCTGCTGATGGAGCGGGTAAGCACCACCGTCACCAGCCTGCTCGGCCTTGTCGGAATCGAGGGAGACCCGATCCGTTCGAGGGAGCACATCCTCCTCTCCACCATCCTCTCCGAGGTCTGGCGCAAGGGCGACAATCTGGACCTGGCCGGCCTCATCCACCAGATCCAGAACCCCCCGGTCAAGCAGATCGGCGTGCTAGAGCTGGAATCGTTCTACCCGTCCAAGGCCCGTTTCGAGCTGGCCATGCAGATCAACAACCTGCTCGCCGCCCCGGGCTTCCGCCTCTGGATGGAGGGCGAGCCGTTGGACGTCAAGTCCTTCCTCTACGGACCGAACGGTAAGCCCCGTCTCTCCATATTCTCCATCGCCCACCTGGGCGATGCGGAGCGCATGTTCTTCGTGTCCCTCCTGCTCAACCACGTGGTGGGATGGATGCGCACCCTGCCAGGCACCACCAGCCTGCGCGCCATCATCTACGTGGACGAGGTCTTCGGCTTCTTCCCGCCAGTGGCCAACCCGCCCTCCAAGCTGCCCATGCTGACGCTGATGAAGCAGGCGCGCGCCTTCGGGGTGGGGGTGATGTTGGTCACCCAGAACCCGGTGGACCTGGACTACAAGGGCCTGTCTAACACCGGCACATGGTTCATCGGGAGGCTGCAGACCGACCGGGACAAGATACGCGTGCTGGACGCGCTGGAGGGAGCCTCGGCCGGCAGCGGCAAACAGATGGACCGGGGCCAGATGGACCAGGTCATCGCCGGCCTGGGCAGTCGCGTCTTCCTTATGCACAACGTGCACGATGACGCGCCCACGGTCTTCACGTCCCGCTGGGCCATGTCCTACCTGTGCGGTCCGCTCACGCGGGAGCAGATCAAGCTGCTCATGGACCCTATCAAGGCCAGGACGACCGTGCCCGCCGCTCCGATGGCGCCTTCGTCCCCGGTCCCAAAGGTAACGGCGGTGGCAGGGGCGGCCCGGTCGCAGAGACCGGTGCTCCCAGCCGAGATCCCCCAATACTTCCTGCCTACCGCCAGCGCTGTGC
>JACXTP010000143.1 GCA_016919625.1 Methanomassiliicoccaceae archaeon | reverse complement strand
TCAACCGATCGCCGCTGCGGAACTCCTTGACGTCATTGACCATGCCGATGAGCTTCACCTCACGGTCCACCATGAGCCTCTTGGCGTCCAGCACCCGGTCGATGGTGCTCGCCCCTACCAGGTCCCGGCGTTTTTGCAGCAGCCCGCGCAGGGTCTCGAAGCGGTCCATGAAGTAGTTGGCGAAACCGGCCACGCTGGCATCGCAATCGCTGGCATTGGTAATGTCCTTGGTGATGATTATATCGCCGTGGCCCCTGGCCTCCACCTTCACATTGCGACGGCGCGGCACCTCCTGCAGAGTGACCACCTTTTCCGAGGGCACCAGGCAGGTCTTCCTCAAGTCGCGCATGGTGATTATCAATGGCCGCTCCTGCATGGAGCTCAAGGCCCGGTGGGCGAACTGCAACGGGTCGGACTGGGCCAGGATATAGTCCTCGGCCTCTTGGTCCATGAGATAACCTTCGTTCGCCAGAGCGTCCACGACATTTTCGCGCATGTCGTCTTTCGCATGGGGAATGCCATTTTAATAGTTATTCTCCCTATCCTGGCGCATGGCGTCGGTCATGGCCACGGCCAAGGTCTTCCCCACCGAGGACCCGGCCAAGGTACGTCAGGCCCTGCTCAATCTTTTCCCGGGGGCGGGCCTGATGGAGGAGGAATATGGCATGACCGCCAGCACTGCGGACCTGAGCCATTTCATGGAACAGGTACGTCGCCAGCGCATCCTCGATGCCATGCGTGACACTTTGTTGCGGGGGGTCGAGGACGACCAGATCACATTCTTTCTGAACAAGCAGGCCGCCTTCGCTGGTAAGATCTCCATGGTCGAAGGCAAGGTCCCTCTGGGGGCGATCGTGGTCACCATCCAAGACGAAGATCTGAGCGCACTCATCGACCGGGTCGCCCCAACGACGGTGGACGGGGAGGAAATGCGATGATCGCAATTTCATCGCCAGCGCTCAGCCTACTATCGCTGCGGGAGGCCTTAGCGTCGGTCCAACCCAGCTTCAGGGCCTGGGAGATAGTGGCGGAGGGCAAACATTACCTGCCTAGCATCGCCATGGAATTGGAGGAGCATCTGGCCTCCCACGACCTGGACTGCTCAGTGCATGCCCCGCTGAGCGATGTCAACATCGGCTCCCTGAACCCCCGGATGCGCGAGGTCGCTTTGAACGAGGTAATAGTCACCATTGAGCAGGCCGGGGCGCTCGGCCTAAACCCCGTGACGGTCCATCCCGGCTTCTATACCCCGCTCGGCCAGCTGGACAAAGAAGGGGCCAGGCGTAACACCAAGGCCGCTCTGGATGCCATAGACCGGGCCTCCCAGGACTGCGGGGTGAAGGTGGCGTTGGAGAACATGCCGGCCATGCCCATCTCCATGGTCACCGACCCGAAGGGGCTGCTCGATCTGTTGGAAGGAACGGATCTAGGCATATGCTTCGACATCGGCCATGCCAACACCACTCGCAACATCGATGACTATCTTTCTCTGTCAACAAGGTTCCATAACGTGCATTTCCATGACAACCATGGGCAATACGATCAGCATCTGGTGATAGGGGAAGGCACCGTGCCATTCGCCTCCGCCTTGGCCCAGATGGACGGTTATAAGGGACGTTTCGTCATCGAAGCAAGAAAGATGGAGGGGGCCCTCACCTCCAGGGACCGACTTCAATCCCTATTGCGGGCGGCTCACTTCCTCTGACCGCACCGGGTGCAATACAGGGCCCCATCCTGATAGCGCGCTTCGCCGTTCCCGCAACGCTGGCAACGGAAGGCGAATTGGTCCTGGGATGGTTGGACGGCGATGGGCGGCATCGTTGGCGTGGTCTGCAATGGTTGATATGCACCCATCGGCGCGGGCTTGGCCTTGCGTTTTATCACCGGTCCGCCGTTCACGAAGTCCAGGACCTTCAAGACATAGTACACGAAGTAGGCCGCCCCAGCGATGAGGATGCCCCAGGTGAGCAGGCCCACCGCGATCAATGCCAGATCGCCACTTGGCCAAACCTCCAACGGGATGGCGAGATAGTCGATGAAGAAGTGCAACATGATCGAGGCATATACACCATAGCGAAGGAATAGATACCCCAAGGCCAGCCCGCTCACGAAGGTCGGGAGCAATTTCCAGAAGTCCCAGATGAAGAGATGGGCGGCGGCGAACATGGCCGAGGAGAAGATGAGCAGCAGCAACGCCGGCCGGTCGATCTCGATGTTACCTCCGAGGACATATCGCTTGTGGTCCCTGGCCTGCTTGGTGATGACGTGGTACGCGAACAATGGCACGCCGATCAGGAGTATGCGGCACACCACCTCCTCATAGACCGACGCCCCGGCCATAGAGAATATCTGCTTCCAAAGGGGCAGTTCGGCGAACTCGGGCACAGTGGGGTCGACGTCGAAAAGGGCCAGCAACCCGTAAACTAGGAAGCTGCAGAACACCGTGGCGCAGAAGAGCGTCCCGATGCGATAAAGGGGCGTGTGCTCCTTGACCTCCTCGCCCTTCAGTTCCCTGGGCATTTGGGGCAGGCTTCGGAAGAGCATGTAGGCGTAAGAGACGACTATGGCGAACATCAGGAAGAAGAAGTAGCCAGCCAGCGTGTAGCCTTCCAACTTGTAGATGTCCACGATCCAAGGGGTGATAATGTAGAGCAGCTTGGAGTAGCCCGGTATGTTGGGCATGACCAAGGTCGAGCCCCAGATCAGGATCCCGACGTTCACCGTGACCTCAATCAGAATGAGGAAGATCAACCAGGTGGTGGCGGTCCGGACCGCCTCCTTGATAGACTGCCAGGTCGACTTGCTCGGCGCCGGGTACCACCCCGGCACATAAGCTTGAGGGGGAAGAGCGGCCGCAGGGGCTCCGCAGAAAGGGCAGAACTTGGAACCCGAGGCAAGGCTTCGCCCGCATCGTTGACAGGGGCGATCCATGGTCCCGCCACCACCACCGGGCTCCATGCCCCTTTCATATGAAGTTCGATATAATTACCTGTCGGTCCTTTTCACCTCTAATAATGACAACAACATCATACTGGCCATGTACCACTTTTTAAGCGATTATCAAATGTTGACGGCATGAGCAAACATTTAATAATGAACTTGGGGCTCCTATTTTGAGGCCCTGCAATGAACAACGATGGCAAGGAGAAGGAAGTCGAGTTCATAACGATCAGCGCTGAGAAGATTGACTTCGGACGCAACAACTTCATCGAGGTGGCCCGAAAGAGGGCCAAGACGAACTCGGGGGAGGAGAACGAGTTCATCTCCTTATCGCGGGGCTATTACGTCGTGGATGGCAACGATGGTGCCCAGGAGAAAAGGGCCAAGTTCAAGAAGTCGGTGACGATCCCGGACGACCCGAAGATCAAGGAGTTCGTCATCGAGAAGATAAAGTCCCTCTGAGACCCAACGGTCACTTCCCTTCCTTTTCCACGACGAGCTCCAGATAGGACCGGATCTCGTTCCCCTGGACGCCCAACTTCGATTTTAGGTCCAGGATGCGCTCCAAACCCCTCTCGCGATCCTCGTCCTCAACCTCCAGCTCGACAAAGTCCCCCAAACCCTCGACACGGTCCAGACTGATGACGATGCCCTCCAAAGAGTAGTCGGTGCGAATTTTCTCCACTCGTAGGAAATCTTTGAAGCCCAAACGCCTCAAGGTAGTGGCCATGTTTTCGAACTCGACTGGCTGTTCGATCTCCTCCCTGGTCTTGGACCGGGAATCCAATTTCGGTCCCTTGTAGGTCATCACCTGCCTATCTCCATCCAACCGAAGGCGCAAAGCCTCGTCCGTCGCCCCGAAGTCCCGGCACGGATGGGCGAAATAGAGATCG
>JACXTP010000142.1 GCA_016919625.1 Methanomassiliicoccaceae archaeon | reverse complement strand
TGGGATACGGCCTCGCTGGATCCCCCCAGATGTGGGGGACGCAGATCGAAGCACCCCGACGAACCTCGATAGACGGGTGAGAAAGCCCGTCCAAGATCGCCTCCTGGGCCTCTTCCCGCTCCGCGATCCTGCTTACCAACAAGCGAACGTTGTCCCTGGCCTTGTCATTCGCACAATCATAATGACGTAACAGCATTATGGTGACGCTCCATGGTTCACGGTCGGCCATCTCCATGACCCGGTTCTGGGTCCAGCGTCGCTCAAAGGCTAGTGGTGAGGCCAGTCGGCCCTCCAACGATGCCTCTAATTTGGAAACATCCGTCCGAGGCAGGTCCAGAGAGCCCGAGTTCATCATCATGCGACAATAATAACACCGAGGCGATTAATCTCTCTTTCGTGCACATTATCCAATATATAGACGCAAATCTCTCATACATTTGCATATATCTGGTCTTTAAGTGCCGATTCGCTTTTTCATTTTTGGTGACTAATAGCGATAATTATTTTATTGGCTCAGCCCCATAAAGGACCGGGAAGTCCCATCGGGTCCTGTCATGCAAGAGATCGCAAAGTTGAACAACATCATGGCGAAGATGAACAAGCTGGAGAACGTAACTACGGTCTTTGCCTCCTCACGGGCGGGGGTTTTTGCAATGGGCATGACGCCGAAGATGACCGACCGGGCCATGTTCTCAGCTATCACCTCGATGATGCTGGGAGCGGCAGAGCAGATGGGCAGGGAAATGGGGGACGAGCTGAGCTATATCGTGCTCAATCTCGTGGACTCCAAGATGGTCATAATGGGGGCGGGGCCGAAACATCTCATCGGCATCTTGGTCGACCCGAAGGGGGACCCGGAAAAATTGGCCTCTGAGGCGAAGGCCATCATTACCTCAACCTAGGCCATATTGGTCTAGGAAAGAACCCGTTTTCACATTTTCTTCATACCGCGTCCCATCCATTCTGAGACTGATTTCGCTACGTAGCTCATCGTATCCCCACCTGTCCGATGGGCTCCCCCTACCTCGGTCCGGTGCTGGAGGATGGCCTTAATGACGTCCTCCTTGGTCCGACAATCATCTGGCACAATGGTATATCCTGTCCCCAAGGTTTGGTTGTCATGGGAGTCGCTTCCTCCCGTTATCGGAGCCCCTAGATTTTGAGCAAGTTCCATGGCCTTCCGGTTCGAACCTTCCTCAGACCTTGCATTGTGCGCCTCGATGGCATCGAACGGCCGTCCCAGGATGTTCTTTTCACCCAGTCCGGACCAGTAACGATAGGGATGGGCGGCCACAGCTATGCCTCCCACCTTGTGTATCGCCTTGATTGTGTCAAGGACCTCCATGTCTCGTTTGATGGGGTCGGTCACGTTCAAGGCCAAGATGTGCCCCCCAACGCTGCTTACCTCCACCGATGGGATCACAATGAACCCCTCTGGTTGCATGATCAGCGCTTCGCGGGCGCCGTCCACATTGTTATGGTCCAATATCGCCGCGCCTCCGAACCCTCGCTCCTTCAGGATTCGGATGATTTCCTCCACCTTGTTGCTGCCGTCAGAGGAGTGCTCTGTGTGCACATGTAGATCGAACTTCATCGCACCTGCGCTCCGTTCCCCAGTTCACCATCGACGGTCACAACCACTCCTTTGGCGGTGAACAATGGTAATCCTTCCTTAGCGTCAGGCGTGGGGAGGAAGACCGCCACTTGAGATGGGACATTGATATTTTGAGGGAATTTTACCTTGACCGGGCGACCTAGGTCCACCTCTCCTTCGGCTGTGACATGCCCGGTGCGGATGATGAATTTCTGGAAGTCCTGGAAGCTCAGCAGTTTATCGCCCTGGGGGAGACCGCTGTTGACCGCCTCGCCCGGCTCAGCGCCCTCACCGGGGGTCAGCGCGAACACCTTTCCGTCCATTTCCGCTGCCAGCATCATACCTTGCGATTCGACGCCGCGCAACTTCGCAGGCTGGAGGTTAGAGATGTAAACGATGCGCTTGCCCATGAGCTGCTCCTTGGAGTAATATCCCTTGAGGCCGGCGACCAGCTGCACCTCCTTGCCCGCGTCCAGCTTCAAAACGAAGAGCTTGTCCGCATTAGGGTGGTCGTTCACGTCCAGCACCCTTGCCACCTTTAGATTCAACTTTGAGAACTCGGTGAAAGGGCTCACCTCCTTCTCGGCCACGATCTTGTTGAATGCCGGACGGGGCGATTTCAGTTCCTGGCCTGGTGACAAGGTCGCATCTAACTGCGCCCATGAGCCCATGCCGATCGTTCCCTTCTGGCCCATGGTGTCCCACACCTCGTTGGCGGAGCGGGGCAGGAAGGGATAGCTCATCACGGCCAGCGCCTTGACAATCTCCAGGTTGAGATGGAGCATGGCGCCGCACCGAGGCTTATCGCTCTTCACCAACGCCCATGGCGCCACCGCATCGAAGAAGCGATTTCCGAACTGGGCCAGGTCCATGACCGCCTTCAAGGCTTTCTTGAACTGACAGGTGGATAGGTGCGTGTCCACATCCACCTTGCAAGCCACTATGGCGTCGTACACCTCCTGGCGTTCCTTCTCCGTGCCCAGCATCGGCAGCTCCGGGACCGAACCGAAGTTCTTTTGGGTGAAGCTTAGGACGCGGTGATAGTAGTTGCCCAGCGTCGCCACCAGTTCGTTGTTGATCTTGGCGTCGAAGTCCTCCCAGGAGAAATCCGCGTCCTTGCCCTCGGGCATGTTGACCGTCAGATAGTAACGAACCAGGTCCGAGTCGAACTTCTTCAGGAAACTTGGGACGTCCACGCCGACGCCCCGGCTCTTGGAGAACTTCTCCCCCTTGAACGTCAGCCACTCGTTGGCCGGCACGTCGAAGGGTAGATTGAGGCCGCCATAACCAAGCAGGATGGCAGGCCAGATGATGGTGTGGAATGGTATGTTGTCCTTGCCCAGGAAGTAGTAGGATCGTACCTCAGGGTCAGTCCAGAACTCCTTCCATGCGTCCGGTCGTCCGATTGACTTGGCCCATTCCTTGGAAGCGGATAGGTAGCCAATCACCGCCTCGAACCAGACGTATATGACCTTATCCTCGTATCCTGGGACGGGCACGGGGACGCCCCAGCTCATGTCCCTGGTTACAGCTCGATCGATAAGACCGGCCTGAAGCCAGTTCTGGGTGAAGAGCTGCACGCTCGGTCTCCAATAGTCCTTGTTGGAGACGTACTCGAGCAAGGGCTTCTCGAACTCGCTCAATCGAAGGAAGAAGTGCTCCGTCTCACGAAGCTCCGGCTCGGTTCCACAGTTGGTGCATTTGGCCCCGACCAGGTCCCCCGCTTCGTGAGTGGTGCCGCAGGCCTCGCACTGGTCGCCGCGGGACCGTTCGTTGCCACATTTGCCGCACGCTCCGATGACGTAACGGTCCGGCAGGAACTTGGCGCATCGGGGACAATAATATTGCATCGTTCCCTTCTTCACCAATAGTCCTTTGTCCAATAAGGTCATGAATACATCCTGCACCACTTCGAAGTGGTTCTCGGTGTGGGTCTTGGTGAAGAGGCTGAACTCGATCCCCAGGTCTTCGATGGCCTTCTTGTTGATGCGGTGATATCGCTCGGCCACCTCCTCCGGTGTGGTGCCCTCCTTCTCAGCGGTGACGGTCACGGGGGTTCCGTGCTGGTCAGATCCGGATACCATCAACACCTCATTCCCTTTGAGGATGTGGTATTTCGCGAAGATATCCGGGGGGAGCAACGAACCGGTCACGTGACCGAGGTGGATCGCGCTGTTGGAATAGG
>JACXTP010000141.1 GCA_016919625.1 Methanomassiliicoccaceae archaeon | reverse complement strand
GAACAGGGATGTCTCTCTGGATGCGCTGTATCCGAGCCCATCGGGGAACGAGGTGCTTCATCTCCGCCACAACGTGAGCGGCCTTTTCCGTACTGTACGGTTCGTACTCGCCCCGACACCACATGTCATAGAGCGGGGTGCCCTTCACCACAAGGGTTGGGTATATCTTCAGCATGTCTGGCATGAAGCGTTCGTCCTGGAACATGAGGGCGAAGCGCTCCAGGTCCAGCTCCGGGGAGGAACCGGGTAGGCCTGGCATCACATGGTAGCAGATCTTGAGCCCATGACCCTTGGCCACCTGGGTGGCCCGGACCACCTCCTCCACCCCGTGCCCCCTGCCCACCGCCCTGAGGATGGCCTCATCCAGTATCTGCACTCCGAACTCCATCCGGGTCGTGCCTAGGGACATCACATGGTCGGCCATGGCCTGGTCGAAAGAGTCCGGTCTGGTCTCCACGGTCATTCCGATGCAGCGGTGAGGGGCCGATTCGTTGTGATGATGTGCCTGCTGCAGATCATCGGAGGACCGCTCGTTCATCGCGTCGAAGCAGCCTTGGACGAAGCCTCGCTGATAATCGACCGGCCGGGAGGTGAAGGTCCCGCCCATGACGATGAGGTCGATCTTGTCAGTATCGTGACCGATGGCCTCCAGCTGTTCGATGCGGGCTCGGGTCTGCCGAATCGGGTCGAACTCATTGAAGGATGCCCGTCGAGCAGCTGGCTCTTTGCCGGTGTAGGATTGAGGGGAGCCATTGTCCACTCCGCCTGGGCAATAGATGCAGCGACCATGGGGGCAGGGGGCTGGCGATGTCATCACCGCGACCACCGCCACCCCGCTCAAGGTGCGGACGGGCTTTCGTTTCAGGATATCCTCCACCTTGCGGAAGGACGCCTCGTCCAGTCGTTCTATCACCTCCGAGTTGGCTGGGAGACGGGACAGATGAAGCTCCCGAGCCAGTCGGACCTTGGCCTTCTGTAGGGCGGCCTTGTCCTCTATCTCCCCGGAAAGTATCGCCTGGATCAGACGCCGGTGGAACTCCTCCTCGCTCATTGGAAGGGACCGCCTTGCACCAGTGCGGTTATTGTATGCCCCATTATAGGCTTAACCATAGGACACGAGGGGGGCGTCCTTCTTCTTTGCCTCCTCCTCTTCCTTGGTCACCAGGATGTCGATGTACAATATGTTGACCATGGGAATTATGCGCAGCTGCGCTCTCTCCTCCTTGGGGTCGAGGTCCAGAAGCAGCCCGGAGTCCTGCCCGAACTGGACATAGCCGAGGAATTCGCCCTCGGAGAGTGTGGCGGAGGTGCTCTCGCCTTTGCTCAGGACACGATAACGGGAGCCTTTGGTCAGTTTGTTGGGGACCTTGTTCGTTTGATCCATGTTCTCATTCCTCCACTAATCTCTGCATGTGCTCTACTGTCTGTCGGTACGATTGCATAGCCATCTCCACATTGGCCTCGGTGAACGACCAGGCCTTTTTCAGGTCGCCGTAACGGATGCGATAGCCTTTCTTGCGCTTGCCATCGCGGTCGACGTCCACCTCCTCCAGTATGTCCATGCCTTTGAGCTTGTTCAGATGCCGGTAGATGGTGGGCTTGGTAGTATCGAACTTGACGCTCATCTCCTCCACCAGCCAGACGCGGTTCATGTTTCGCAAGAAGCATTCGGTGAACATCAGATAGGGCACCGAGTCCTCTACGTTCCGGGCGCTGGTCTTGGGATCGTAGCCTTTAGGCAAGTAACCGACCTGCTGGAGGAATATCAGTGCCACCTCGTCCATGTCCTTCAGGGGGGTGAGGGGTGTATTGCTGACCACGTTCAGTTCGAACATATCGATCGACCTAGAATCAAATGATTTGTATTTATTTTTTTAAGACCGGAGCGTAAATTGTTGTGAAGAAATTGGATAGAACGAAAGCCAGAATGAGTAAATATTCTAAATATATTATATATTTATATCAATGTAATTATATGAAAAAAATTTGTACATTTAGGATAACATTTTCCTATACAGGAGAAAATCTTTATATTGATTCCTGAGTTGAATATTGTAGGTGCATCTTATGGAAAAAAAGACCATGATGATTTTAGCAGTGGTAGTGGTCGTCATCGTACTGGGTGGGGTGATGGCTTGGTATTTCACCAAACCTGTGGATAATGGTGACAATACCATCTTCTATACTGCGATCCCACCCGCCCAACAGAAACAGGCCATTTCGAATGGAACTGTGTCTGCTGGTGTGTCGTGGGAACCTTATGTCTCTGACTCCCTTGTGGATGGGAGCGCTCATGCCTTGGTTTGGTCGGGCGATTTCTGGCCCAATCACCCATGCTGTGTTGTTGCCGCCAGGACTGGCTTCGCTGAGTCGAACCCAGATCTCGTCTCCCGAATGATAAAGGTCCATTTGGTCGCAAGCGATTGGGTAACCACGACCCTCAGCGAGGGCCCTGGGACAGAGAATTACACTAAGTTGATGGAGGCTGGTGCTACCTTCAGCAACCGTGGCGTCAATGTCGTTGAGAATGCTACAATGCATATCCTTTACGAAACTGACATCACACCAGCTGTCGAGGACTATCTGGTGCAATTCACTGAGAAGTTCGTCGAGCTGGGTATCGTCACGAATGCGACCATCGAGCAGCGGGGATACGAAAATGCCACGGACTTCGTGAGCAATATCGTGGACACGACATACTATGATGCGGCCGCTGACATCCAGCCAAGCGAGACCATCGTTGGCACGGTGCGCCTGGGCTATCTGACCGGCGACCTACATCAGTTCGCCCGCGTGGTGGCAATGGACGATGACATCTGGGGCGGAAAGAGCCTTTATGAAATATATGGAATAGATGTCCAGGTGGACAACCCAGCCGGATTTGCGAACGGACCGTTGGTCATGGACGCCTTCGCTGCTAACGCTATAGATGTGGGATACCTTGGTGCCCCTCCGGCCATGCAGAAGGCCCTCAATGTCGGCACTGACATCACGATCGTCGCACTGGCCAATGAGGAAGGGTCCGCGATCATCGCCAACAATGATATCGATTCGTTCGGCGACCTGGTCAATAGGACTGTTGCAACACCGGGGCCTGGGTCCATACAGCATCTGTTCCTACTCTCCTATGCTGAGGAAGAAGGGTACAACGTGATTCTGAAAGGAGCCTAAACCCCCCTACAAACCCTTTTTTATTTTATTTGACATTCAGAGGCGAAAAACATGAGCGATGGAAAGAAACAGGAGAACGGCAAATCCTTTTTCGAAAGGCTCCAAGACCCTTCCATGCTCAGGACCCTTTTCCTAACAATAATATCGCTTGTGGCCTTTCTGATCATCTGGCAGCTAGCCTCCGACTGGCTGAATCTGGCCTATCTGCCTCCACCTGGTAGGGTCTGGGATGCATTGGTCTTATCGTTCCAGGTGCCTGACCCCACCCTGGGCACCACCATGGGCCAGAACATTGTGGCGAGCCTGAGGCGTTTCCTGGTCGGCTTCGCCCTTGCTTTGATAGTGGCCATCCCTGTTGGCCTGGTGATGGGTTTCTCACGCACGTTGAATGACCTGCTAAGGCCGATAGTGGAGATATTCAGGCCCATCCCGCCCATCGCGTGGGTCCCGATACTGTTCGTCGCATTCAGCTATATCTGGGGACCGGTCTTAGCGATAACCATTGGTGCTTTCTTCCCGATCGTAACTAGTGTCTCCTTCGGAGTGAGAAGCGTGGAGCCGATCTATTACGATGCCGCCCGGACCCAGGGGGCTGGACGAATGGCCATCTTTGAAAAGGTGGTCATTCCCTTCACCCTGCCATATATGATGACTGGTATCAGGATCGCCCTGGGGGTCGCCTGGATGTGCATCATCGCCGCAGAGATGATCATGGCGGTGGGCGGAGGCATCGGTTACTACATATGGTACTACGGATTCAACGGTCCTTATGATAATTTCTTCGCTGGCGTAATAGTCCTAGCGGTCCTAGGCATCATAACGGTGGGCTTGGCCGAGTATGCGGAAAATTACATACTGAAATCAAGGGGGATGAAGTGATGTTGGATATCACCAATCTTCGTAAGGTCTTTCCCAAGGAGGCAGGGGAGATGGTGGCCATAGATGACTTCTCCCTTGCGGTCCAGAACGGTGAGTTCGTTTGTTTACTGGGACCGTCTGGATGTGGAAAGACGACGGTCTTGCGCATCATCGCAGGATTAGAGACCCTGACCTCTGGAACGATCCAACTAGACGGGAGGGATGTGGTCAATAGCGGACCGGACCGAGGGATGGTGTTCCAAGAGTTCGCCCTTTTCCCCTGGCGAACTGTCAGGAAGAACGTGGAGTTCGGATTGGAGATCAAAGGAGTCTCAGCAGCGGAACGCAAGACCATTGGACAGAAGTACATCGACCTCGTCGGTCTAAATGGGTTCGAGGAATATCTGCCCAAAAAGCTCTCGGGGGGAATGAAACAGAGAGTCGGTATCGCCCGAGCCCTGGCGAACAATCCTGAGATCCTCCTCATGGACGAACCTTTTGGGGCGTTGGACGCCCAGACCAGGAACCAGATGCAGAAGGAGCTCCTCCGCATCTGGAGCGAGACCAAGAAGACCGTGGTGTTTGTGACCCACTCCGTCGATGAGGCCGTCTACCTTGCTGACAGGGTCGTGGTCCTGACCGCCCGCCCAAGTCGGATCAAGGAGATCTTTAAGATAGAGCAGCCACGGCCAAGGGACCGGGCCAACCCCGAATTCATCGCCTTGCGCAAGCAGATCCTGGCAGAGCTCGAGGAAGAGTCCGCCCAAGCGCCTAAGCTTGTCTAGAGCACCTTTTGGGCGGCCATGTCGATGGCCCTGGTCACGCTGTCCTTGGGTATGACCACTTGGACCGGGATCCTCAATATCTTCTCGATGGTCGGTGCGATTATAGGGGCGCAGACGATGGCCAATGCCCCATCTCGCTCCGCCTTCACCGCGGCGATGATCGCCTCTTCCATAGTCGAGGCGGGGTATTCCTTGACGCGGACCATCTTCGTACCGACCTGGATCAAACGTTCCTCGATCTTGACCAGGACTGGTTTGGCGGCGATTATGGCGATGAACTCCCCTCCAGGGTAGGTGTCCATCTTCCTCACCGCCTTAATCACTGCCCTCACGGTCCGCAGGTTCGGTTCCCTCTGGTCTTGAAGGATCTTATAGACCGTGCTCTGGGACAGGTCCGTCTTCTGGCAGAACTCCGGGACGGATATCTTGAGGTCGTCGTCTAGAATCTTCCTCAGCGCCTCCGCGAAGCCTTCCTCGCTCCTCAATATACCTGATACCAGTTCATCTACGAACGTCATGATGATCTACTCCTTTTCCCTGCGAACGTAACTGGCAGCTGAAAGCCCGGCCACGCATCCCTCACCCACCGCCTTGGCGAGCTGCCATGGCTGACCTGTTATGTCCCCGCAGGCGAACACACCTTCCACCTCGGTGCGGCAGTTACGGTCCACTGATAGGGAACCGTTTTCATTTGGAAGGACGCCCAGTTCCATGGCGAGCTCTGCGGCCCCCTTCGCCCCCATCTCGATGAAGACGCCGTCCACTTCCAGTTTGCGTCCGTCTTTAAGTTCGATGGCTTTAACGGTTTTATCCCCTATGATCCTCGCTGGCTTGGTGCCAGTCAATATCTCGATGGGGGTCACCTTCGCATTCTTTAATAGCTCTGGACTGGCCCTAAGCGACTCCGCTATCCAATAAACCTTGCTGGCATAGTCCTTGAGAAGGAGTGCCGCCACAGCCGCCGCTGACCCATCCCCCACCACCGCCACCGGCTTTTTCTTGAAGAACCCGGCATCGCAATTGGCACAATAGGAGACACCAAACCCATGTAACGCCTCCTCCCCATCCACATTCAGCTTGTTGCGAGAAATGCCCATGGCGAGCACGACGGCCTTTCCAAGGATCTCCTTGAGGCTATCTGTCTTGACCAGAAAGCCGCCATCCGCACCCTCTATGCCAATGACCTCTTCCGAGTAGAAGGTGGCTCCGAAGACCTCGGCCTGTTTTATACCCATGTTTAAAAGCTCTTGGCCGGTCGCCGAGACCACTCCAAAATAGTTTTCGATGTGAGCCTTTATCAAGGCGGAGTTGTCCGATTTGCCGATCACGACCACTCGGACCTTCTTGCGCGCCGCATGGATGGCCGCTTGTACCCCGGCCGCCCCGCATCCAATGATAATGATGTCAGTCTCGATCACAGCACTCAGGTAATCATTCCCGTTCCGTCTAGATATTGTTTGGCCTGATGATGTAAAACGAGTACGAAAGGATAAAAAGGCGCTGGTGCGCCTCACCTCAGGTCAGAGGTGCTTCTCGAACTTGGTCTTCATGAACTCTTTGGTCCCAGCTCCAACGACGCGGTCCACGAACTCCCCGTTCTTGAAGACCAGCAACGTGGGGATGGCGGAAATGTTGAAGCGCATGGGGACGCCCTCATTCTCGTCGGTGTTCAACTTGCCGAATGCTACCTTTCCCGCCATTTCCTTGGAGAGCTCCTCGATCTTCGGGGCCACGGCGCGGCAAGGGCCACACCAGGGGGCCCAGCAGTCGATTACCACCAACATGTTCTGTTTTACGAACTGGTCAAAGGTCTTGTCTGTGATCTCCTGAACGCTTCCTGCCAATTTGCTCACATCCTTTTTTTGAGTCCCTACGCTCAACGCCTCGAGCTTCTTCCTGCGTATCAAAGCCAGCTCTTCGTCCTCACCCATCGGCTCACCAATCGGTTGTGCGTTGCAATATCAAAACCGTTAGCCTCCTCGGTTTTATATAATTTTCCTAAGGATTCTCCCGGTATTGCGATGGGAAGCGCCGAAACGGCCTTACTATGATGGACGATCTCTCGACCTCCCCTCGTTCCGAGGCGTATTGGGTTGCCAGCCATATAAGAAGGTTTTTTAATATTGTTCGAGCATATACTGCTCGAGGGGACAGGATGCTCGAGGAAGCCACTGAGCTTATCGGATTGCAAGTCTACACACCCAACGGCATATTTCTGGGCAGTGTGAACAACCTAGTGATCGATTTAGAGAACAAGAAGGTGGACGGCATGTTCATCAGCGAGACCAACCCGTTGCTGGTCGAGGATTCCAAGGCCGTTAACGTGCCATACCGCTGGATCCAGGCGGTCGGGGACGTCATCATCCTGAAGTACTTCCCTAAGCGGGTCACCGCCATCAAGAAGACCAAGGCGCCCGCCAGGAACGAGGCCCCGGCCGAGTGAGGCCGCACCTCGTTTTTTTTCAATCTGACGGACCGGGTGGATGCCGATGGCCTCGAGGAAGATTTTCGTAGACCCATCGGCGGTGGTGTTGGGAGAGGTCGTCCTTGCCGATGGCGTCAGCATTTGGCCTTGCGCCGTCGTCCGAGGCGATACGAACCGTATCGAGATAGGCGAGAACAGCAACGTCCAGGACACCGCGGTCATTCACGTCAGCCCGGACTATCCAACATTGATCGGCAAGGACACCACTATCGGCCATGGGGCGGTCATCAATGGCGCCACCATAGGGGACAATTGCATCATTGGCATCAACAGCACGGTGCTGGATGGGTCGGTGATCGGGGACGAATGTCTGGTGGCCGCGAACGCCGTGGTGACGCCGAGGACGGTGGTCCCGCCGCGCTCTGTTGTGATGGGCGTCCCAGGCAAGGTGGTGCGGACCAATGACATCACGGTGCTAGAGTACGCGCAACGCTCCTCGGTCAGCTATCAGGCCTTGAGGGACGAGCATATCAGTGGGAAACATAAGAGGCACACTTTTTGATGGCCTTGTTCCGGACATCCATGTCCACTAGTAGAATGTCCAGGTCCTTGCCGCACTTCTCGGATATCTCGCGATGCATCCTGGCCATCCGTCCAGCTGTGACCAAATAACCACGCGCTTCAAGTTCTTCCATTGCCTCCTGAAGGGTCATGAGGTCGGAATCGCCTACAAGGTTGTCGCTGTGGCAAACGATCTTCTCCTCCAGACTTGATGGCATGTACTCTCCCGGAGGCAGTCCGAGGTCCACCGCCTCCTCGTTCGTCAGTCCAGCGGCGACGTGGCGGGAGATGATACGGACCACCTCCTCAGGCAAGCCTCGGGCCCTGGCAATGGCCACCCCTTTTGAGACATGCCCGATGCCATGGGTTGAGGAACGCCCGATATCGTGAAG
>JACXTP010000140.1 GCA_016919625.1 Methanomassiliicoccaceae archaeon | reverse complement strand
GGCCAGGTCTCTGCGCAGTGATGGCAGCTATCTCCTGTTCGGGACAATCATAATCACGCACCGTCGACAATCTTACATCATGAACAGATCGATGGTGAAGATGGACGGCTCGGAGAAGGAAGACCTCAAAGGAAAGGTCTTGCTCGCGCAGGATCTGATATCCTACCAGCCTGGAGCGGTAGTTTCCCGGACGTTAATGGATAAGAAGGCGGGCACCATCACGATATTCTCCTTTGACCAGGGCGAGGGTCTGAGCGAGCACACCGCCCCCTATGATGCCACCGTGCTGATCCTGGACGGAGAGGTGGAGATAACCATCTCAGGCATGCCGATCCGGGCCAAGGCCGGGGAGATGGTTATCATGCCCGCTGACCAACCGCACGCCCTCCGGGCGTTGACCGCATTCAAGATGTTGCTGGTCATGATACGGGCATGAAGGGCCAGGGACGACCCAATCTATCACTGGGCCGGTGGCTTCCCCTCCTCCTTCTTGGATTTCTTCATCATGCGGAAGACCAGCACCAGGAGCACGACTCCTGCTGCTAGGCCGGCGATCCCACCTATCAACATCAACCAGTTGGTGTCGTCCTGCTCATTCTGAGATCCAGCTGTCAGGAACGTGCCAAGATTGCCCCCGGTGGAGGACACTGTGACGTTGTCTATGTATGGGTCAAGACCGTCCGCCTCGATGGTGATGGGGTGCCTTCCAGGTGGGACATACATGGTGAAGTTCCCTTCCGGGTCGGAGGTGGTTGCGTAACCGCCTATGTTCACATCAGCCCCTCCTACCGGCTTACCATCCGAGTCGATCACCCTCCCCGTCACCTTGACCTTGTCGGTGGTGGTGAAATTGAAGAAGTACGGGGCCGCCATCTGATTGCCGGCGAGGTCTGAGCCGTTCACCATTACCATGTATGTGGTGTCGAGGTCGATGTCGAATGGTATGGAGCACCGGACCTCCTTGCCTACAATGGTTACTGTCATGACCTCGCCGTCGATGGTGGCCGTGGCCTGCTCCATGTTCTCGTTGAACTCGATCGTGACGTTCTGGGTGACCGGGGCCGCATCGCCACTGGGATAAGTGGACACTACCTGGGGCGCTACATTGTCAACGGTGAAACCCTTGGTGGCGTTGTTGCTGAAACCTGCATTATTGGTGGCCCTGACCTCAACAATATGGGGCCCTTGGCTCAGATTGTTGAACGTGTATGATTGGGCCAGGCTCAGGTTGATCCAACCTTGGGAGTCAAGGCGGATCTCGCAATAGGCCACGCCGGAACCGCTGTCGCTCATATCCCACGCTACCTCGACCTCGGTCACGTTCATATAGTCCTCGCTAGGCGAGGTGATGTTGATGATGGGCATGCTAGCAGGCCAATTTGGCATGGCTACCGCGGTAGCGCTACGAGGTCCTTCCCCAGAGGTGTTGTTCGCCGATATCTGGTATGAGTAGGTCACGCGGTTGGTGACCGAGGTGTCGTTGAAATAGAGCTGGCCTCCATTCACTTCGGCCAGTAACACGAATGGAGCCCCTCCGCGGTAGATGTTATAGGAGACGATAGGACCGCCTCCGGTGCTGACCGGGGGTGCCCAGGTCAAGTTGACGTAACCGTTCCCAGGGGTCGCCACCAGGTTGGGCGCAGAGGGCAAGGCGGCTGGCAGTGCGGCAACCATTCCTGACATCACACCGATCTTCTCGGGGTTGACCGCCGCCACTTGGTAGAAATAAGCAAGCCCGTTGGTCACATTGGTATCCGTGAACTCGAGTACCACCGCCAGGGTGGTGTATAGCACCAGGTTGGAGGGGTCTGTGCCGCGATAGACGTTGTAGCCGATCAATGGCCATCCACCGTCCGATTCCGGCGCGTCCCATGTCAGCTTAACCTCCCTGTCACCGTTAGTGACGGTCAAGTTGCGTGGGGAGGAAGCCCGATCGACAAGGAACAATGGCAGGTAGTCGTACCTGTCTTGGCCGACAAGATAACTCGAATCAAATATTCCATCCATGTCGGCATCGACACCGGTGTTGTTGGAATAGTAGTTGCCAGCGATCCATTCGCCGCCCACCACGTTCGTCCCCGCGGTCTTGGTGACGTTCCAACGGTTCTCCGCTCCTTCATCATTAGCGTTGTCCTCGCCTGTGAAGCTGTTGTCATAGATCAGGCTCTGGCTAGTGCTTGGGCCCATGTAGATGGTATAGAACCCCGGGCCGGCGCCAGAGACGACGTTGCCGTGGATCAGCGCATCTGTGACGGTCCCAATGATTGATATGCCCTCCCGTTCGCTGCCTTGGACATTGTTATCGGCCAGGACCATTTTCAGGTTAGGGGAACCGGTGGTAGACCCACTGACCTCTATCCCGATCTCGTTGTCGGATAGGAGGTTGTTCATCACCTTTGCGGAGGACGAGCCACGCACCCATATCCCACCACGGTCCACATGACCGGAGACGGTATTGTTCTCCACATCACAATCGTCAGAGGATTCGATGATTATGCCCAGCTTGTTCCCAGAGACCACATTGTTCGACACCGTGCTGGAGCCGGATTCCATCACTCTGATGCCTTCCCCGTTGCCTAGCCCAAGGTCGTTCTCCTGGACCACATTATTCCTGATCATGGCCCCAGTGGATCCAGAGGTCACCTGGATCCCATCGAAGTCGTTATTGACGACCTTGTTATTCGCGATCAAAACATCTTTTGAACCATCGACCGCAACTGCCGCCCCGCTTTCACAATAGGTCACGGTGGTTCGGATCAGCTCGCAATTGTCAGACTTGTCGAAGATGTGCACACCGATTCCGACGCTCGCACTTATGTTGCAGTCGATTATCCGATTGCTCTCCGAAGTGGAGATGAAGATGTTCCTCCCGAATACTGGGCTATTGCTGCCAGATATGGTAGTGTTCTCGATGACATTGCCACCGTAGATTCCCCCACTTCCTTGGAAGATGCGTATCCCATAATTGAAGGATTGGCTGATGTTGCACCACTCCACCGAGTTGCTGTAACTGCCCGTCATGTCGATACCCACCAGGCAATCTTGCACCGCAACCTGCTCCACCACTATGTTGTAGCTGTTGGCGATTAGCACACCTTGACCTACCTTGGAGATGCTCAAGTCCTCCACGACCATGTCCGAGCACTGGTACATGCCCACATAGCCTGCGTCCGATGGCACGGTCAAACCTGTCTTGGCCGTATAATAATAGACCTTACCCCCACTCACCGAGTTGCTCTGAGCGATGTCATGGCCGTAAAGTCCTTCCACGCTCAGGTCATATTTATTGTCCAGCATCGAGTTGTCCCGCATGACCACGTCCTGGGAGTTCTTTAGGAGGATGCCCTCCAAACCGTTGTCTGAGGCAGTGTTGTTCTCCACCCTGGCCTCATTCATGGAGAATAGGTATACACCGGTTTTACTGTTGCCCGACACGGTATTGTTCTCGATGCGTGCATCTTGACCGCCATTAAGGTACATGCCACTCGCCTCAGATATCGCTCCAGTATTATGGATTTCATTAGCGCCTATCCTGAGGCTTACCGCTTGGACGGCATAGATACCTGACATGGAATTGCCGTTGAAGGTGCAATTCCCGATTTTTACACCATTGACCGGGTTGGTTCCACTCAGTAAACCAATTATGGAGACACCCCTCTCATTGTTGGTCAGGTTGCAACCCTCGATGCGGCAATTGTCACCGGTCTCTGTGATAGCTATGCCCGCTTTTCCTTCTTCGATCGTCAGACCAGTGATGTTAACCCATGGAACCGTCACAGTGAATACGTTGGACCCTGATTTCTGGACCAATTTGGCCCCCACCTCGCTGGGGGCACCGATGATGGATACGACCTTATTGACAATGACCGCCTCATCATAGACGCCAGTGTGAACGAGGATGGTGTCCCCATCATTCGCGTCGTTCATGGCAGCGGAAATGGTTGCATAGGGTTGGCTCGGGCCCACCTCAAGGGTGGAACCAGCTCTCACCGTCCCGGCCATTAGAATCGTCAACGAAGAAATGATCAATAGCATGATAACAACGACGGAAAGCGTCTTGGCGGCTCGGCCAGCGACTCCCCGTTCTCGCGCACGGTCAATGGGTTGCATAGTATCACCTAGGGTGAAGCAGATGAAATATTTCACAATACGGGATTAACCTTTGCCTATTTCGCAGAAATGAGAAAAACGAGCGTGGCGCCGTCGAGCGGGATCGAACCGCTGACCTTGTGATTAACAGTCACACGCTCTACCGACTGAGCTACGACGGCTTAGGTTTGCGACAACATACCCCGCTTATTTATCTTTAACGCTCTTGGCGCTCTGCGCTTCCAGCGAGTCGCGTAAGATGTTGACCGTCTGGTCCATCTTCTGCAAGATCTCGGTCAGCTCGTGATAGAAGCTCTGCACCCGGTCCGTGGTGATTGCCCCTTCCGGCGAGGGAAGGATGAGCCCCTCCTGCTCCAGAATGCGCAAGGAGTAGCGCACTTTGTGCTGAGGTATGCCGAGAAGCTCGGACAGGCGAATGATGCCTATGGGCTCATGGGCGACGATGGTGTTGAGCATGGTGACGTGCCTTTCCAGCAAATGTATCTCCGCGTCGATCTTGTTGGTGAGGGCGCTCCTGCCTTTCATGTCCTTGCCTCCTACCATGATAAATGCTATCACTGGGGTAGTCCCATGATAACACTAGTACATATTTGAAAACTACCCACCTCAGTTGAAGGTATTGGGAACCAGCTCAGAGCCCTTATATACGCACATCTGGAATCGAAGGAGGATGTCAGCGCTGTCCGTTCAGGGTATCACCAAGAGCTACGGGGATCTGTTGGCCCTCGATGACGTCTCCTTCGAGGTGGAGGAGGGCGCCTTCTTCGGCTGTTTTGGACCTAATGGCGCTGGTAAGAGCACGTTGTTGAAGGTGATGACCGGCCAGACCTCTCCCTCCGAGGGACAGGTGCGTGTCCTCGGCCTCGATCCCACCACCGACCCACTCGGAGTTAAGCGCGCCATAGGGATAGTGCCAGAGGTGGAATCGCCGCCCTCATACCTTACATCGGCCGAGTTCCTGCACTTCGTGGGGGACGTACGAAAGGTGGCAGACGTTGACAATCGTGTACGTCACTGGCTCGAGTTCTTTGACCTGCAGGACGCCACGGGAACATTGTGCCGCGACCTTTCCAAGGGCATGCGGCAGAAGCTCATGCTGTCCGCGGCGTTCCTACACGAGCCCAAGCTGCTCTTCCTCGATGAACCGTTCATCAATCTGGACCCGATATACCAGCGCAAGTTGCGGGACTATCTCCTAGGGCTGAAAGGTGAAGGCAGGACCGTCTTCCTGAACTCACACATCCTGGACATCGCCCAACGCCTATGCGACAAGTTCATCATTTTAGACCATGGCAAGGTGGTCATGCGCGACGAGGCCAAAGCGGTCCTGGCCAGGGGAGAGGACCTGGAGACGGTGTTCCTCCGGTTGGTGGGAGACCATGCTACAGCTGTTTAGATTGATGATGAAGGAGGAGTACCGCCTACATGTCTCCTATTCGTCGCGGCAGATGTTCCTGACCATGCCCCTCTTCATCGCCCTCATCACCGCATTCTTCGCCTCCACGTTCCCTCTTCTTTCCGATTCCATCGGACTGACCGACCTGGTCATTCTGACTCAGCTGGGCATATTCCTCTACGGGGTCAGCGTCGGGGCCTTCGGTTTCCTAGGCCGCACCTATCTGGAGAGGCGTTATGGTCGGATCAACTTCATCGTGACCCTGCCTTTCCTTCTGCCGATAACGTTCAAGCAAACGTTCTTTGGAATGTACCTGCGGGACATCGCCTTCTACAGCGTCCTCATCCTGCTGCCCGCTTTCATAGGGTTGGTGCTGGCCGCACTGATAGTGCCATACAGCATGCTCTCCGTGGCCCTGATGTTCTTTGCCCTTTTCCTGAGCTTCCTGCTGGGCATATCGCTCAGTTTCGCCATCTCGGTCCTTTACACAAAAAGCGTGGCGGCATTCGCAATCTCCGTCGCTGCCTTGATGGTGGTCTTGGCCGGTGCGGGGCTTCTCGACCTATATCCCTTGGGCACGGTGCTGCCCAGCCTGGGGCTCCAGCTCAGCTTCCCACCCTTCCAGGATGATCTCTCCGGCAGTTCCCTGTATCTGGTCGCTTGCATCGCCTGGTTCGTGCTTCTCACCGCCTTCGCCCTTTGGTTGGTGCCCAGCGAGTTCACGTCAAAACGGTCCAAATATGTGGAGCGGTACGTCAATTACAAACAGAGGTTGCGCTTCTTCCGCCATTACGACTCCTTGCTCGCCAAGGAGATGGTGGACGTGGTGAGGTCCGGCATGGTGAGCAAGATGTTGTTCGCCTATGTGGCCCCGCTCCTCTTCCTCAGCCTTTCGACCTGGTACATCAACACTGGGTTGGACATCCCAGTCGGCTTCAACGTGGTCTTCTACGCTGGAATGGTAGGTTTCTTCGGTGTTCTGATGTACAACTGGCTCACCAACACCGATCTCACCGATTACTATGAGACGCTCCCGGTCGACGTCCCCATGATCATCCGCGTCAAGCTGCTGGCCTATTTCCTGCTCACGAGCTTGGTATCGACCGCCTTCGTTATCGGCATCGCCATGGCGCAGGGCGAGACGCAACTGCTCTGGGTGGCCTTGCCTGTGCTTTACATAACAACTGTCTATATGGTGGTCGCCACCGCCTATCTGACCGGGTTGCGCACCAGCTCTTTCCTCTTCGACCCGGCGGTCATGGGCAAGTTCGCCATAGCGGCGGTGCTTCCAGACCTCGGCATCACCATCCTTTCTTTCAGTCTGAGTTCGACACCCTATATAGCGCTAGCAGGGATAGCCATCATGTGCCTCCTGCTGCTTGGAACGGCTAAAGTCCTCTATGATGGCATCAATAGGAAATGGTCGCGGTACACCTTCACCTGAGATAAAGGCTAAGAACGGGTCACGGTGTTCCTGTTCCGCATGATAGACGACCATTGGTTTAGGAGGATAGTGCACATGAGCTCGCCGCTCTTCCTCATCTACTATTGGTTGCCAGATAAGCTTTGGTCATGGGGGCCGGAGAAGAGCACCTCTCTCATCGGTCTGCTCATCCTCTTTTGGTTGTATGAGCTGATTCGTATGCTCAGGCCGAAGGACCAACCCAAGATCGTCGGTTTCCGGGAGTACGAATACCACCGCATCAGCGCTATGACCTGGGCCTTGACCGGGATATTCATGTGCTTCCTTGCCTTCCCTATCGAGTTCACCGCGCCGGCCTTATGCGGCATGGCATGGGTGGACCCGCTCATCGGTGAGCTGCGCCGCAATGGCAGCACTCTTTATCCAGTTGTTCCCTTGACCATCTACTTCGCCATAGTGATGGTGATCCTAACGATATTCATGGGTCTCACCGGAACTGTTCTGGTGGCGGCCGTGGCGGCCACACTGATGGCGATATTCATCGAGGGGGTGCGGCTGTGGCGTTTGGACGACGATTTTACCATGATGGTGCTGCCATGTGTCACCATCGCGGCCTGCTTCACACTGGTGGACCTGATCTAAAAGGCTTGACCTAGCCAGAGCGATAAAAAAAATGGATCAGGCAAAGCTCAGTTGCCTATCAATCCCTTCTTCTTGCTGAACCTGGTGACTCCCTGCTCGAAGGCTTGGGTGGGACCATCATGACACTTCTCCGCCTGGTCCTGAGAGTCGTGCTTCTTGCCGCAGGTCAAGCACTGATAGGCGATCTTCATCGCCTCCGGAACAGGGAACAGGAATTTAATTTTAATGGAACTTTCTGCGGTCTCAACGACAAAAAACTAACATTATCAATATTGAAAAAAGATTGAGCCTGCCTCACTGGACAAGAATATTATACCAGTGGTTTGGTAATAACTCATTTATTTATATTCAAAATGCTGATTAACTAAGATAATGAACAAGATAAAGGTGATCAACGAGCCGTCTGAGTTGGTACCTATGCTCAGGGCCGTTGATACGCCCGTAAAAAGGGACGTCCTCAAGGAGGTCACCGTGGAGTGGAAGACCCTGAAGGAGATCGAGGACAAGTACGGGCCAGAGGGCCGCGAGGCCTTGAAGTTCTTCGAGAAGATGAAGCTGGTGGAGACCCGTTGGCAACCCTCGGGGGACAACCGGCCGGTAAAGGCCTACCATACCTATTACAACTCATTCCACATAAACGCCTCTTGGCCAGTGTACGAGATTAGCGATGTCCTGTCTGTGGCCATGATGCCCGAGGAGGACTTCGAGGACATCGAGGCGAAGATCCTGGACCAGGTGGGTAAGGAAGGTAAGTTCGCCGGTGACGTGGCGGAGAGCCTAGGGCTGACCTCGACCATGCTCAAGAGCCTAGTGAAGCGCTCTGTGCGCCTGGATTATCGCGGACACCGCCTTGAGCGGGTAAAAGAATGATCTCCAGTGGTCCCGATGCCTGAGATTTGGATCCTAAGATTGGGCCATCGCCCAGAACGGGACAAACGCATCACCACCCATG
>JACXTP010000139.1 GCA_016919625.1 Methanomassiliicoccaceae archaeon | reverse complement strand
GCGGGATTATAGTGCGATCGATCCAAAATGGAAATGGAACGATTACTTGACCTTGCACATCGAATCGCACGGTATGGTGCCATCATTTTACCTGAGATGGCAGGTCACTCGGTCAGATGCTTCTCGCGGAGCTCCTCGTAGACCTTCTTGCCCTCCGCTGTGAGGATATAGCGCTTCCAGGTCCCCTTGTCCGGCGTGATACACTCCACCAGGCCCATGGACTCCAGCTCATGGATGGCCCGGCTGATGTTCTGGACCGACCTGTCGGTGCGCTCCGCCACCTCCGCGGCGCGGATCACTCCGTTCTCGTGCACCTCCTTCATAACCAATATGCGGCGGTCCACGCTAAGGACCCAGCGGGTCCGGTCCTCGATGTCCATCGTTCCCAAGGAATTACGAAGGATGCTTTAATGCTTGTTCCTCGACCGAACGCTCCAACTCATCGGCGTTAGAGCCCTGGTAGCCCTTGGCCATTCCCACATTGGTGGCGACCACCCTCCTAACGAAGTGGAAGGTCTCCTCGGGGACATCGGGAAGGGAGGAAGGATCCACCGGACCTTCGAGCACCGCTCCGGTACGCACCAGTTTGCCTGACGGAAGGTCAGCGTCATGCACCACCGCCCGGTGCATGACCACCACCCCGTCGCCAAGGGTGGCTTGGAAAACCACCGCCCCAAAGCCGATGAAGCACATCGTACCAAGGGCGCACGGCCCGTGCACGATGCAGGAATGGCCCAGCGAGGAACCCTTTCCGATGTGGACGGTCGATCTTGCCAACGCGTGCACGACCACATTGTCCTGGATGTTGCAGTTGTCCCCGATGATGATCGCGGATTCGGGCTCATCGGCGCGAATGGTGGCATGAGGGGCGATAAAACAACCCGCGCCGACCTTCACCGCTCCGACCAGCACCGCGGTGGGCATCACTTTGGCCGTGGGATCGACCTGGGGCAGGCGCCCATCGCAGTCCGGCAGGATCATCGGGGACATATCTCATGAATACGCATTCATATATTAATAATTATGAGAAATTATGAAAAGATATATATGATTATGAATGATGACGGCAAATGGCGATGAATCATGGAACACATCAGAACGACCAAGCCCAAATCGTTCTCCACTCGGGGGCATAGGTCTTGAGCCAGATGGAATGGGTCTGGATAGGTTTCTTCGCTTTCATAATCGTCATGCTCGCTCTCGACCTGGGCGTGCTGCACCGCCGCTCACACGTCATCAAGACCAAGGAGGCGGTGCTGATGAGCCTGTTCTGGATCGGGCTGGCCTTGGTCTTCAACCTAGGTGTCTGGCTGTTCATGGGTTCGGAGAAGGCCTTGGAGTTCACCGCCGCATATACCATGGAAAAGGCACTCAGCGTGGACAACCTCTTCGTCTTCATCCTCGTGTTCTCCTACTTCTGCGTCCCGGACAAATGGCAGTATAAGGTCCTTTTCTGGGGCGTCATCGGGGCGTTGGTCTTCCGCGGTCTGTTCATCTTCGCCGGCATCGCCCTGGTGGAGCAGTTCAGCTGGATGGTCTATATCTTCGGTGCCTTCCTGATATTCACCGGCGTCAAGATGCTTTTGCAGAGGGAAAAGGAGATATGCCCGGACAAGAACCCGGTCATCCGGCTCTTCCGGCGCTTCATGCCAGTGACCGAGGAATTCCATGAGGACAAGTTCTTCGTGCGGCACAAGGGGGTGCTCATGGCCACCCCCCTCTTCCTGGCCATGCTCTTCGTGGAGCTGACCGACGTCGTCTTCGCGGTCGACTCCATCCCGGCGGTCCTGGCCATATCCACCGATCCGTTCATAGTGTACACATCCAATGCGTTCGCCATACTGGGGCTGCGTTCCCTGTACTTCGCCCTGGCAAGCGCCCTGCCCGCCTTCCATTATCTCAAGTACGGGTTGGCCGCCATCCTCGCATTCGTTGGCGTGAAGATGCTGTTATCCGAAATCTACCACATGCCGGTGATCGTCTCCCTGACCGCCATTCTCGGGATATTGGCGATATCGATCTTGGCATCGGTGTCGCACAACAAGGGCGGCAAGAAGAAGGCGGAAAAGAGAACGGACGCCTAGTCCAAGATCAACAAATATATCGCTGGACGGAGGAGGGCGAGTCGCACCGTCCAGACCTTGCGATCATCATCTCGCTATGCCCGTCCTCATCGTCCCTACCATTCCGAAGATGCGGTCGTAGACAGCTAGCCTCTGGGAGCTGGGGAAATCGTACTTACCCGTTGCCAAGGCGAAGGTTCCGGCGCGAGTATGCCCCTTGCCCTATCTCAACATGATCGTCCTTCTTGCTGGCACTAATCTCGATCCAGGGTATACCCAAGGATTGGAGCATCTATCTCAATTGGGTGTCCTAGGTTAGTATCAAAGTAGTTATTGATTGATGTTAGATTCAATTTATCAATTAGAACCTGGCCTTATCCTTTTAACAAAAAGGCTGTACGTCTTTTGAACGACGACCCCATATAATAAAGCTAGAATTGTGATCAAGGTAATTATGCCCAACATCTCTAATCCAAATGGAGCTAAATCCAAATTTTTGGTTTGGTAAAAATCGAAATATGTGATCACTTCATAGATGAGGATGAATTGGATCAG
>JACXTP010000138.1 GCA_016919625.1 Methanomassiliicoccaceae archaeon | reverse complement strand
AGCTCCGATTGCGGTTCTGTCGGAGGAGCGGTGTTGCGCAGGACCCGCTTGGTGGCCATTTACCCCTCAGCGGAAGTGGCAGGCCACCAGGTGGCCGTCCCCTTTGTCCTCCAGGGGAGGGGGGTCCAGCTCGCATATCTCCTGCCGGTAGCGGCACCGAGTATGGAAACGGCATCCCGATGGCGGGTTGGCCGGACTGGGCACGTCGCCGGCGAGCACCAGCTTGTCCCGTTTGTGCTCAGGGTCAGGCACTGGGATGACCGATAGGAGCGCTTCAGTGTACGGGTGCAATGGGTTCTTGAATATGTGGTCCTTGGAACCAGACTCCACTATCTTGCCTAGATACATAACATTGACCCGGTCGCACATGTAGCGGATGGTGGACAGGTCGTGTGAGATGAACATGTAGGTCAGGTTGAGGTCGCGCTGCAAGTCATTGAGCAGGTTGAGGATCTGCGCCTGCACCGAGACGTCCAAGGCGGAGGTCGGCTCGTCCAAGACGATGAGGTCCGGGTTAAGCGCCAAAGCACGCGCCACCCCGATCCGCTGCCTCTGCCCCCCGCTGAACTCATGTGGATAGCGATAGAGGTGGTCCGGGTTCAGGCCCACGCGCTCCATGAGCATCTGCACGCGGTCGATGACCTCTGAGCCCCGGGCCACACCGTGCACCATCAGCGGTTCCCCGATGATGTCCTTGATCAGGAAGCGGGGATTGAGCGAGGAGAACGGATCCTGGAAGACGATCTGCATCTCCCGCCTCATGAGGCGGAGGTCCTCATCCTTCTTGCGGTTCAAGGCGTAACGCTCACGCAGCTCCCACAATTCCCTCATGCTTGGGTCGGAGGGCTTTGGGACCTTCTTTTTCTTGCCCTTCACATTCGGCTTCAACTTGCTGAAGGTCTCCTCCTCCAGGGCCTCCAGCTCCTTCATCCTGGCCCGGTCCTTGCCGGGCATCTTGTAGTAGATGTTGCCGCTAGTGGGCGGGATGAGCTGGAGGGTGCACCTTCCCGTGGTCGTCTTGCCACATCCGCTCTCGCCGACCAGACCTAGGGTCTCGCCGCGTTTGATGTGGAAATCTATCTCGTCGATGGCCCTGACCGCGGCTAGTTCCTTTTTGAGGAAACCCCCGCGGATGGGGAAGTACTTCTTTAGATTGGTGGCCTCAATGAGGTATTCCTCGCTCAAAAGGTCACCCCCGTGTATAGGTGACATGCGGCAAGGTGGTTAGGCCTGATCTCCATCATGGGCGGCTTCTCCTTGCGACAGATGTCCATGGCATATGGGCAGCGAGGATGGAAGCGGCAGCCGCCAGGCGGCTTGATCAGATTGGGCACGTTTCCCTCGATGGTCTCAAGACGAGGCAGGTCGATGTTGACCTTGGGTATGGAGTTCATCAGTCCCTGCGTATAAGGGTGCAATGGCTCCTTGAACACCGGGCCTGTAGGACCTACCTCAGCGATCACCCCGGCATACATGACACCGACGCGGTCGCATATCTCAGCTACGACACCGAGGTTGTGGGTGATCATCAGGATGGAGGTGCCGGTCTCCTCCTGCAGCTCGCGCATCAGCTTCAGTATCTGGGCCTGGATGGTGACGTCCAACGCGGTGGTCGGCTCGTCAGCGATGAGCATTTGCGGCTTGCAGGCCAGGGCGATGGCGATCATAACCCGCTGTTGCATCCCTCCGCTCAGCTCGTGCGGGTAGGAGTTGACCACCTTCTGTGGGTCGGGTATGCGCACCAGACGAAGCATGCGCTCAGCGCGTTCCATAGATTCCAGCTTGATACGGCGACCGGCCAAGCGCTTGTTGATGAACGAGTAAGGGTTCTTCTTGACCCGCTTCAGCTTGGCGGCGGTGTAGCTGAGCGACATGGTCTTGAGAGGCTTGAGCGGTATCGCCTTGAAGTAATTGTCACAGTTGGGGCAGCGTTCCATCTCGTCCTGTACGGCGGAGCTGCAAATGCTGCATTTGTTCTCTCCCTTGACGTCCTTGATCTTCTTGGCCAGCTTGTGGGTCTTGAGGTATTTCTTTTCCTCCTCCACAGACTTGAGCGCTGACATGGCCAGCTCCCTGCGCTCGTGCAGCAGAAGCACCTCGGAGATCTGGAAACCGGCGGTGAACACCGGGTTCAGCGCCGCCATGGGCTCCTGGAAGATCATGGAGATGTACTTGCCTCGGATCTTCTGCATGTACTTCTTGGTCCGGGGGATGAGGTCGTACTTGTTGAGAATGGCATAGAGCTCTCTGTCCAGCTCGGATATCTTGGCGTCGCGCTCGGGGGATGCGGGCTGCTTCCATAACACGTTCCAGCGAGCTGTGATGTCGGCCACCGCCCTCTGCTCCGCCATCTCCTTCTCCAACTTCTTCAACTGGGTATCATCCTTGGGCAGGTCGGGCTTGGACCTCAGCTCGTTCATTTGCTCCTGGATCCTCTGCATCTCTTCCTCTGTCCCACCAGGGGGCATGAAGAATATCCTGCCTCTCTCGATCTTTCCAGGGGGTTGTGGGATCAGTTTCATGACGCTATTAGCTGTGACGCTCTTCCCGCAGCCGGTCTCGCCCACCAGGCCGAAGGTCTCGCCCTTGTACAAGATGAGGTTAACGCCGTCTATGGCCTTAACCACCCCGGACTGGGTATAGAAATTCACGTACAGGTTCTGTATCTCGACCATTTTCTCTTGGCTCATGGGCTCACCTCCGTGCCCTCGGGTCCATAATATCTCGGAGAGCATCGCCCAATAGCGCGAAACCCATGACGAACAGCAATATGGCCAGACCGGGGATGGTCACCATCCACCAGGGATTGATAAGCTCCCCGTTATATTCTACCGTGCTCATGAAATACTCTTGTCCATCAGAGACCATCTTGCCCCACTCCGCCGTTCCCGGCGGAACTCCGAAACCTATGTAGCTCAGAGCTGCAGCGACCAGCACCACCGCCCCCAGGTCGATGGTGATGGACACGATCATCGGGGCCATGGAATTGGGGATTATATGCCGGAACAATATGCGCGACTTCTTCACACCTACCGCCCGGGCCGCCTCCACATACGTGCTCTCCTTGACCGAGAGCACCTGCCCTCTGACCAGTCGAGCGTATGGAGGCCACCATACTATGATCAATGAAAGCATGATATTTTCCAAATTACGCGATAGCACTGCCACAATCGCCATCGACAATATCAGTCCGGGTATCGAAAGGAAGATGTCGGTGATGCGCATCACGATCTCATCGAACCAGCCGCCCACGTAGCCTGACAACGCCCCGACCAATATTCCGATGATGGCGGCGCAGAACACCACATAGACCGCCACCAGGATGGAGAGCCTTGCCCCCCAAACAACGCCATAGTAGATGTCAGATCCCCACTTGCCCGTTCCGAAAGGATGCCCTTCTGCGCCTGGGGGCTTGGGCGGTTCGTAATCCTTGGGCATCTGGTACTCGTCCTGGTAAACTGGAGGGGCCAGGACGGGCGCCATAAGCGCTATGGCCAGGATGCTTATCAGGATCAAAAGACCAGTGACCGCCAGGGGGTTCTTCAGGATCAGCTTCATCGAGGTCCTGAAGGAGTTTATCCGTGGCCTCATTGTCTTACGCATGGTGGCCATTGCCCCCGTGCTGCTGGACTCCTTTTTGGGTTTCTTGACCTTGGCCGGCTTCGGTGTCGCCTCTTTCCTGACCTTAGGTTCCTTCGCCATTATATCACTCCAGTTTGACCCTTGGGTCCAGGTAGGCATACATTATGTCAACAATGAGGTTCCCCAAGACATAGATGATGGCCACCAGCAGGGTGAATCCCATGATGGAGTTCCAGTCCAGACTGAGGATGGCTTGAGCGGACCACGAGCCCAGGCCAGGCCACTTATAGATCGATTCTGTCAGCACCGCCCCTGCCAGCAACCCACCGAATGCCAATGCTGCGACCGTTACTGTAGGTATCAGAGCATTGCGACGGGCATGACGCTTGATCACCGTTGATTCAGGCAGACCTTTGGCGCGGGCTGCTTTGACATAATCCTGGTTCAACACCTCGAGCATGCTTGAGCGCATGATCCTAATTATTAACGCGATGGTGCCGAACGCCAATGTGATCGCTGGTAACGCTATATGCCATAGGACATCGGTCAGGAACCCAACGTCCCCCGCGATGATGGCATCGACTATCATGAAGCCAGTGTATTCAGGATAACCATTGATGAGGTAATAGTCACTATACCTCCCCCCTGAAGGGAAGATGTCCAATTGAAGATAGAAGACGTTCAGTAGCAATAGACCTAACCAGAAGATGGGTATGGACACGCCGAGAAGGGATATCGCCCTGACGCCATGGTCAGAAAGCTTGTCCTTACGTACCGATATGGCCGTTCCAACGAATATGCCTACCACTATTCCGATTATCATCGCAACGAAGGTCAGTTCGAATGTGGCAGGGAAATAATCTGAAATAGATTCGGTCACTGGACGGTCACCATCCACCTTCGATAGGCCCCAGTCCCCGTGTATGATCCCATTGAGCCAATAGAAGTATTGCATGTAGATGGGGTCGTTCAGATGGTACTCATCATAGATCTGCGCGATCTGATACTCGTTCATGCGCTCGGTGATGTAGGCCGCACCAGGGTCACCGGTGATCCTCGTCAAGGTGAAAACCAGTATGGTGACCCCGAGAAGCACAGGGATAAGCAACAGCAATCGACGAATGACATAAGAGGCCAATCTCATCGACACATCACCTTTCTTCGGAGAACCACGATGCTATAAAAACATTTTTAATGTCCAGCATCTTTTTTTACTGAAAGCTATTGTATCAAGAAAATAACGATCCATGGGGTGTGTTGAATCATACATCGATATGATGACAGAATGTCGTGGAGCGTATGGAAAGCTTGGCAATATTCTTGAAAAATGAAAAATT
>JACXTP010000137.1 GCA_016919625.1 Methanomassiliicoccaceae archaeon | reverse complement strand
TTGCCCTCGGAATTGAGCATGCTCTCCAAGTCGCTCGATGTTATGACCCCAGGGACCGTGCCCAATCCCAGACGTGCCTCTGGGGTCGGATCGTACGGTTGGGCCCCCACCGCCACCACGATGGCGTCCGCCTCCACCGCCCATTGCTCCTCTTCACGGTCCAGATCGATGGCACCGGAGGGACAGGCCGCCGCGCAGAGGGCACAACCCAGCTCGCGGTCCTGGCATAAATCCTGGTCGATGCGGTAGACGAAACCTTGTATCGTGGCATGGCGCAAGACCGCCTTGGAAGGACAGGCCGCCGCGCATTTCCCACACCGGTCGCATTTGGAGTCATCGATGCTGCGGGGGCCGATCGCGATGGTCGCCTTGTAGATGCCGTGGTATCGCTCCAGCATGTCCAATCTGGCCTCGTTGACCACGGATATCAGAGGGTCCTGCGCCAACGGAGCGACCTTGTCCATGGAAAGGCAGACGTCGCATTTCACGCACTGGACCTTCCCTTTGCATGCAAGGTCGAGAGGCCTCCCCCCTATGCAGGGTCCCTTCTCGACCAAAGTGCAATGCACGCCGCGATGGGCCAGGGTCTGCGCTGCGCTCATCCCCGCCGGTCCGCCGCCAAGGATTAGGACGTTCCTCAGGATGGGGCCCCCGCAGGGCGCGCCAGCAAAGGGCGGTCGATGTGATCGGTCGTGAATGGCACCGACCCTTCTGACCTGAGCGCGCGTATAAATAGGTTGTGCGGAGGCCTTCAAAGGAGCTCCAGAACGATTATCTAGAACCGACTGGATTTGCATCATCATGCGACAATGCGCCTTCACCGTGGACGTGGACCGGGACGTGAACAAACCATGCACCGGTCAGGCCTGCGCGGTGTCGAACGCCGTCGATGGCGACCAGGGACCGCGCTTCCGCTCCTCGGCCAAAGGGTTGGAGCGCATGGTCGACCTGCTCGACCATCTTGACATCCAAGGAACGTTCTTCTTCGAGGCGCGCACCGCCTTGGAGATATCGCGCGAGATCGACTTAGTGGACCTAATGAGAAGGCACGAGGTCGCAAGCCATGCCTATGACCATGAGGACCTCACCGGCAAGGAGACCGGGGTGAGGCTGACCCGATCGGACATGGACGACATCCTGGAGAGGAGCGTCTCGGCATTGCACGAGATCTTTGGCACGGGGAGGATGGGGTTCCGCGCTCCCTATCTTGGCGTCCGGGACGACCTGGCCGGTCTGTTGCAGGAAAAGGGCTTCAAGTACGATTCATCGGTCATCCTGATGCTGAAGGATGGTGCCATCAGGCCGTTCCAGCTCTCCAACGGGCTTTGGGAGGTGCCGGTGGCGTGCGCCAACGACGCGGAGGGCAAGAAGATCGTGGGCTACCTTTGGCCCATGCATGAGAACGTCCGACCGCCCGAGCACTACGTGACTATGTTCGAGCAGTTCCGAGAAGGTCTGTTCGTCCTAGCTGACCATTCCTGGCATGTGCAGGAGAGCTACTCCCGGGGCATGCTTTCCGATCCCGACTCAGAGCTGGAGCTGACCAAGTTAAGGAAGGTCTTGGAGGGCGCTTTGGACAGCGGCGTGGAGTTCACCCGCATCGACGATCATATCTTGGAGCATTTTGGCGAGGGGCGATGAGCTCGGGTTATGAGGGGCGACGCAACGAATCCTATCGGGCCGCCTGGGAGCTGGCCTGGGAGAGGTTGCCGGTGAGAGCTCTGCCCGAGGTGGCCAAAGCCACCGGGTCGGAGTTCGACGGTAGGACGTTCCGTGTCAGATTGCTTGACCGCTCAGTTTCGGTGGACATCGAGGCGAGGGAGGTCCAAAGCGACCTGCCCGAACATGACCGCTTCCTCAGCATAGTGATATTGCACTACCTGGCTGGAGACCACCAGGTCAAGCTCTCGGAGGAATGGGCCTTGTTCCGTCAACTTCCCGGGGGAGAGAACTTCCATGGCGCCTTCCAGAGACGGGTGGTGGACGAGCTGGCCCGTTCGTTCTCGGACGACCCAGGGTCGCTGGTACAGGCCGGTCAGAGATTATATGGACGGATCGAGGCATTCGGCAGCGCCACCGTGGTCTTGGGTTTCCTGCCTAACCTCCCGGTCCGGGCCACCGTATGGCAGGGCGATGACGAGGTGCCAGGGAACGCCACCATGCTGTTCCCCACCTCCGCCTCCCGCCTGTTGCCGACCGAGGATTTCGCCGAGGTCGGAGCGGTCGCTTTGGCGGCGCTGAAAAGGGCGTCCAACCTCAGTTGAGCCCGATTATCCTGCCGTTGTCGTCGATGTCCATCTTGGTGGATGCAGGCTCGGCCGGCAGACCGGGGATGAGCATGATCTGGCCACAGACCGGCACGATGAAGCCCGCGCCGGCAGACACGAACACCTCGCGCACCTTGAGCACCCATCCCTGAGGGGCGCCCTTGAGCTTGGGGTTGTCAGTGATGGAGAGCTGGGTCTTTGCCATGCAGATAGGCAGGTTGCCGAAGCCCGATGACTCGATGAGCTTGATATTGCGCTCCGCCTCGCCCTCGAACACCACTTCCGAGGCGCCATAGATCTCGGTGGCGATGGTCTTGATCTTCTCCTTCATGGGGCGGTCGGTGTCATAGAGGAAGCGGAACTGCGGTTTGTCGTTCTCCAGGACGTCCAATACCGCTTCGGCCAGCTCCCTCCCGCCTGGACCGCCTTGCGAGAACACGTAGGAGAGGGCGCAGCGCACCCCCAGCTCCTTGCAGTGGTTGCGGACCATGGCGATGTCCTCGTCGCGGTCGGAATCGAAGTGGTTGATGGAGACCACCACGGGCACTCCGAACTTCCGGATGTTCTCTATATGCTTGTCCAGGTTGGAGAATCCCTTGCGCAGGGCGATGGGGTCGCGATTGGATATCTCGGCCAGCTTAGCCCCTCCATGCATCTTCAGGGCTCGGATGGAGACGACGATGACCGCGCAGTCGGGCCGGAAGCCGTTGCTACGGCACACGATGTCGAAGAACTTCTCCGCGCCCAGGTCCGCGCCGAACCCAGATTCCGTGACCACGATGTCCGCCAACTTGAGGGCGTACTTGGTGGCGATGATGGAGTTGTTGCCATGGGCGATGTTGGCGAACGGAAATCCATGGATGAACACTGGCTCGCCCTCCAGTGTCTGCACCAGATTGGGGTGGATGGCGTTCTTCAGCAGCACCGCCATGGCGCCAACGCAGTCCAGCTGGGCCGCGCTCACCGGCTTGTTGTCGTAGGTGTAGGCGACGATGATCCTCCCTAACCGCCCCTTAAGGTCCTCCATGGAGGTGGCCAGCGCCAACACAGCGCTGATCTCCGAGGCGGCGGTGATCATGAAGCCACTCTCATGCGGGGTGCCGCCATCGCCGCGGCCGCCCAGACCGACCACGATGCTGCGCAGCTCGCGACAGTTCATGTCGATGGCCTTCTTGAGCATTATTCGGGTGGGGTCGATGTTGAGCTTGTTCTCCCGGTTCAGGTGGTTCTCCAATACCGCCGAGAGGAGATTGTGGGCGGAGGCGACCGCATGCAGGTCGCCGGTGAAGTGCAGGTCGATGTCCCACATGGGGTAGACCTGGGAATAACCACCGCCGGTGGCGCCCCCCTTGATGCCGAAGATGGGTCCGAGCGAGGGTTGGCGCAACGCCCCCATGACCTTCTTGTCCAGCTTGCCCAATGCCTGCACCAGCCCGATGGTGGTGACGGTCTTTCCCTCGCCGGCCTGGGTAGGGGTTATGGCGGTGACGAGCACCAGCTTGCCGTTGCTGCGGTCATCGTAGCGGCGGAGGACGGACAGAGGCACCTTGGCGGCGTAGCGACCGAATGGCACCAGGTCTGCTTCGTCGATCCCGACCTTGGCGGCGATGTCGCCGATGCGGCTGCCCTGCGCCTCTTGCGCTATCTCGATGTTCGTTTTCATTTCCGTCCCTCGCTCTGGCAATCCCCTCCGTCTATAAAATATTCATCACTGTCGGGGCGAGAATCGAGCATCTTGCCGAAAAACCGTTAGAAATAACCTTGTCCTGTTTTTCCGACCAGGTAATTGTCGGCAAAATGGTCCATCTGGGATTATTATCAGAGGGTAAACACCAATTTCCCGTCCACGATCACATGGACCTCAGCGCTGAACAGCCCGGAGATGACCTTGACCTCCACCTCGTGACGTTCCACCTGGCCGACGACGAACCTAGCGATGGTCTCATGTCGTCCCGCCCATGGCATGTGGACCTCGTCTTGGCGCTCGCCATCCACGGACACATAGATACGACGGGTCGTCTGGCTATAGTGCAGATGGAGTTCGTGCCTCTCCTTCTCCCCTATGATCAGCCTGGCCTCCCTCATTGGGCTTCGATGTCATCTCAAGGGCTTTTACTTATGGGGGC
>JACXTP010000136.1 GCA_016919625.1 Methanomassiliicoccaceae archaeon | reverse complement strand
ATCTGTGGCGAACTCCACCCATTCCGCTCGCGGCACGGTCTGGTTGTTGCTCAAGAACGCTCTCAGGTCCTGTAATAGTCTAGAGGTCATCTCGGATGCGCCGGAGATCGAATCGCCCATGATGGCGGTGATCATGACCTGCAAGGCTGGTCTCATGACCTGAAAGATGACGCTACTTAATTAAGGAATTTGCACTTATATTATAAAAATGGATAATGAGGAGGTCATGCCTCCACATTGCTTACCACGACCTCGTCAGAGATGGCCTCGAGCTCTGCCAGTTGCTTGTCATAATGGTTCTTAGGGTCAAGGCTGATGATGAAATTGTGACCGCAACCATCGTTGACCTGGTTCTGGGTCCTCTTGAGTATCTTGAGCACTGGCTTGAAACCATTCCACATCTCGAGCACATCCAGTCCGTTAAGGACCACCATGCCGTTCTCATTCTCCCGCAAGAACTTCTCCAGATAGCTCTCGAACATCCCCAGGTTCATGGGCGGGATGCACTCATCATCGGGACGAGGGGACAGCCATTTGGTGGTGAGCGGCTCATGAAGATTGTTGAATTGCCCCTTTATCTGGTTCGGGGAATGCTTTGAAATGTATAGTGCAGGCCTTCCCCGGGCAAGCTCCTTCCTGAGCAGCTGATGGGTACGCAGGGGCACTCTTTCCTCTATGAGATACATCTTTCCACTGTCTAGTTTCATACTTATCCTCCCCGATTCCTATTTCGATGTCTGTCCGTTTGAGGATATACCAATTGTACGCATTACCGATGTAAAAGTGCCTAAGAGCCCGCCATTCAAGCGGATTAATGAGGTTTTTGTCAGAACCCTGGTTAGATCGAGGAATCGCTTATTAAGGGAATCCGAACAAGTTTACATGAACAACATCAATCCAGCAAGATCTCTATAATTACAAGTACCTACAAAGAAGGGAGCACTTACCGCCCTTGAACTAAATCCGTCATTATAGCGGGTTTATCTTATCAGGTAGAATTGGGTCAATGTACCTCAGCGGATTCCAGCAACGGCACACCACTCTCTTTGAGGCTTTTGACCGCATCCTCCGCCTTGTCCACCCTGAGGATGAGGACGGCTCCGTGCTTCGAGCTGTAGGCATAGCTGTAATCTATGTTGATATCCGCCCGCCCCAGTACCTCCGCCACCTCCCTAAGGCCCCCTGGCCTGTCCTTCATGCGCACTGCGATCACGTCAGTCATCTTCACCATGAAGCCCAGAGCAGTGAGCCGATCGCAAGCCACAGCTGGATCGGAAACCAATGCCCGGATGACCCCGAAACCATCGGCCTCCGCGATGCTGAAGGCATAGATGTCAATGCCTGCTTGCTCCATTGCTTGAGCGAAGGCCGCCAAACGTCCCGGTCGGTTCTCGGTGAACATCGAGACCTGCTGAATAAGGTGCTTCTTGACCATCAGATCCTCCTCCTATCTATCACCCGTTTCGCCTTGCCCTCGAAGCGGGGCAGAGAATCGGGGTTGGCCAGTTCCACATCCACGCTGACGTTCAACGCCGCGCGCAGGGTGTGGGTGACCTTTTTCTTGATGCGCATCAGGTCGTCGATGCGGTCGCTGAAGAACTCCCGCCTCAGCTCCACCCGCACCAACATGTCGTCCAGCTCGCCCTTCCGGTCCACCTCGATCATGAAATGGCTCCCCACCTCAGGGATGGACATCAGGGCGTACTCCACCTGTGACGGGAAAACATTGATGCCACGGATGATAAGCATGTCGTCCACCCTTCCTTGGATCCGTCCGATGCGGGGATGGGTTCGACCGCAGGCGCACACCTCCTCGTCCAAGGTGGTGATGTCCCCCACCTTGTAACGGATGATCGGCAGCGCCTCCTTCTGCAGCATGGTAACCACCAGTTCGCCCCGCTCTCCGGGCGAGACCGGCTCATGCGTGTCCGGGTCCAGGATCTCGACCAGCGCCAGGTCCCCCCAGATATGGATGCCCTTCTGCTCATCGCATTCCGTGAACAACGGACCAGAGAGCTCGCTGGTGCCGTAGATGTCGTATGCCTTGATGCCCAGGTCTTCCTCGATCCGGTTCCTCATGCGCTCTGACCATGGTTCCGCCCCAAGTATCGCCCGGCGCAGTTTAGTGTCCCGAAGGAAGTTAACTCCCATCTTCTGGGCCACCTCACCCATATGGAGGAGGTAGGATGGGGTGCAGGCGATGGCCGTGACCTGCATGTCCATCATCAGTTCGATCTGTCTCTCTGTGTTTCCCACACTGGCGGGCAACACCGCCGCGCCGATACGCTCCGCACCGTAGTGCAATCCGAGACCACCGGTGAAGAGGCCATAACCATATGAGACCTGGATGGTGTCTGCCCGTCCCAGACCGCATGACGTGAGCGCCCGCGCCAATGACGTGGTCCAACCGTCGAGGTCGTGCTGGGTATATCCCACCACAGTGGATTTTCCAGTGGTCCCGGAGGATGCATGGAAGCGTACCACCTCGTCCCTCGGCGTTACAAAAAGTTTGTCTGGATAGTTTTCGCGGAGATCGCTCTTGACCATGAAAGGCAATTTGCGGACGTCCTCCAAACATTGGACGTCGTCCGGGTGGACCTTGGCCGCCCTCATGCGCCGGCGGTAGAACTCGGAAAAGCTGTACAATTTGTAAACAAGAGTCTTCATCGATTTGAACTGGAGCGACCTCAGCTCCTCGCGGGGCATCTGTTCCATCCTTGGGTTCCAGTAACTGATGTTCTCACCATCCACCAGAGGTAACGGTGGGCGAACGCTTTGGTCCCATATAACATTGACTAAAAATGTCATGGTGTCAATTGACACGGTAATGGAAGTTGGGCCAGGTGAGGGTAGTAGTCCCCCTTCTGTTTCAGGCAGCATTCAACTAAGCGCCCTACCCGCCGGTCCTGAGATCGTCATCCCAGCTGTTTGGGCTTGCTCCGGTGGGGAGTCACCGTTTCACCAGATCCCCAGGGAACGTCATCGCCAGACGAATCATCCTGCCCCCGGGGCTGTGTCGTTTCTGCGTCCTTGCCTTGGCTCTCACCAAACCGCTACTGCGGTCCACCTTTCTCGTGGAGGAGGGAACTTCCTCAGCTGGGCTTTCGCCCTACCGTCGGCCGCCCTCCCTCTCCTGGCAAATCGATAGTAACCTAATGTCGTATTTAATCGTAACCTCAACCATTCGTAGAAGGGCTTTGTGAATACAATCCATATCGCAACACCATTCGAACAAGAACAGGTCCTTGATAACGACTTGGATGGATATTTAGACAAAACTGTCAATCCTATCACTCACCCCAAGATGTTGGCCCCCATCAAAGCACAATGCATCTCGGGACAGAGGACGATGTCGATCGTGTCATCACAGCTGCAATGATGGCTTGTGCAAAGGTTGATAAAGGGTCGGGGCATTCCGAGTCGACAGGCAGGGGTAGCCAAGCCTGGCCAACGGCGCTAGATTGAGGGTCTAGTCCTTAGTGGTCCTTGGGTTCAAATCCCAACCCCTGCACCATAAATTTCTCAGAAGCCCCTCATTTCCCGACCTTCGGAAAGTGCATCCTACATCATGGCACTTATCATGTTCTGAACGTCCACGGTCTGGAGCGATGTGCCGCAATACTCGCAGATGAAAAAGCTGTTGGCGTCCCGCTGACCATTCAATTTGACGGTTCCGTGGCAGGAGGGGCATTTGTAGGGGATGGTGAAGTTGCTCTCCTTGAGGAAATCTAGCATCTTGTTCACATCGATGGTGATGTGGTGGACGACCTGGTTCTTGTTCTTTATCCTCAGTTGTTTGGACTTCTCAAGGAGCCCAGCTTTCTCATAATGGTTCGCTGCATCCTCGATCCGTTCCACGCTCTCGGCCAGTCTTGCCTGCGAATAATTCCACCATTTCGGATCGTCCCAGTTGGCTGGACCATCATAAGGGCTCCCATGGACCCATAGGTATCTTTTCGAATAGACCTTGGTGCATTTCGGACAATAGGCTTGAAGGCACAGCATGGGGATGGTGAAACCGTTCTCATTGGGGAATGCGAAGTTCACTTTTTCATCGAGTGAAAACCGGTATTTTGTAGGAGACGAATCATATCCGCAAGCGGGGCAAGCACCGTAAGGGTTAGTGCCATGGGCCTCCGTGGTCACCATGGATTCCAGTCTTGTGATACATGGCTTGCATATCGATGATTTGAAGGCGAAGTGCTCCGTAAATGGTCGTCCTTCGGTGTCCTTTTCAGTTTTTGACCCTATCCCACTACCATATTGTTCACCACAATCGTTGCAGTATTTTATACCGCAGCTCTTGCAATTGGTTTTGATCAGAAAACCGATCTTCTTACCACAGTTGGGGCAATCGGCCATGTTCAATCGAATTGCTTGGTCGATTATAAATGATTAGGACATGGGTGCGGATATTGATATCCACGTGAAATTTTTTCCATCATCGCGATGCAATCTCAGATTGAAGAAGAAGATGCTTTTCGAACGAATAATGTGACACAATCGCCATTAGCCTGAGCGTTAAGAGTGGCGTTTCTTGTACTTTCGGTAAGATGATGAGGTATGATCGTGGACCTTGACATTTTCCGAGGTCACTTCTTAGGTAGCTGACCCATCTGTTGCTGTCCGGGAGGCGCTGTCTTGGCCTGGCCTTGCGGAACCCCCATCTGCCGTTGCGGCTTCTTTGCCCCGCGTAACCTCGCCTTGCGACGTTTGCGGCGCCTCATGATGAACCACACGGCCAAGGCACATGCGGCGAGGACCAGCCCGATGTAGAAGAACATGCTACCGAGGACCTGCCATAGTAGGTCGGGTTCCTCCACAGGTGGGGGAGGGAGGGCGGTGGTCCCATTGACGACGTTCGTAGCCTGACTGGTCCCAATGTCGTTCACTGCCGCGACCTTATAGAAGTAAGTGAGGCCGGTCCCTAGTCCGGAGTTGTTGAAGCTCGTCGCCTCAACAGTGCGATAGTAGACCATGATGTCTGGCATCACCCCGCGATAGATGGCATATCCAGTTATCGGCTGTCCTCCGTCCTTGACAGGCGGGTCCCAGCTAAGGAATATTGAGTCGGTGCCGTTGACCACCATCAGGTTCATTGGGGCGCTAGGCACGGTGCCGTTCAGGTGGGGTTGCGCGCTGACCATTGGCGTGCTCGGACTGTAACCGATGGAGTTCTTCGCTATCACGTAATAATGATAGGTATCACCGTTGACCACATCATTATCGGAATAGGTTATGCCAGTGATATTGGCAATAAGATCGAAACCAGACATAGCGGAGTCGTTGGACCGGTATATGGAGTAAAGTTGAACGGAGCTTGTGCCGCTGTCGCTAGGGGCTTTCCAAACCAATTGCACCTGGCCTTGCCAACCGTAGGCTTGCAGGTCCCTTGGGACGGTGGGTGTGCGACCGGATTTCAAAGCAAGCTCTGGGCTGAGGTGCCCTTCCCCAGCGCGATTGACCGCGCTCACTCGATAGTAATAGGTTTGTCCGATCTCCAGTCCAGCGCTGACGTACCAGGTTCGGTTCGTGGAGCCTAGGTAGCTTTCGGTACCGGAGCTATCGCCTTTATAGATATTATAGGCCAAAACAGGAGCCCCACCGATGTCGGACGGAGCGCTCCAATTCAGTATCACATGATAGTCCTGAGATTCGCCAGTGACAGCGAAGGGAGCGTTAGGTGTCGTGCAGGGGGTGCAGTTCAGAACCTGCGACAAACCCACTCCAACGGCGTTCTCGCCCGCCACTCGGTAGAAGTAGGTGACTCCATTCTCCGCCTGTCGGTCCACATAGCCCAGTACATTGTCAAGCGTTGCATAGAGGGTGGGATTGGTCTCGTTGCTGCCACGGTATATCCAGTAACGTATGACCGGGGTCCCGCCATCGTTCACTGGGTACCAGATGAGCTCCACACTGTGGTTCCCGCCTTTGATCACGTTGAGAGTTATTATCGGGGCACCGAAGGTGGCGCTGTAAACGATGTAGCTTTTTGGGCCGTCGCCGACACGGTTGAAGGCCACCACTTGGTAGTAGTAGGTCAAGTTGTCCTCCAGTCCGAGGTCGAGGTATGAACCGACGTGTCCGACCGCGGCCAGGTAGCTCAGGTTGGTGGAGGAGTTGCCCCGGAATATCTTGTAACCAAGGATCGAGGAGCCGCCATTGGGGGCGGGGTCGTTCCAGACCAGGGTGACGTTCCTCACCCCTTCAAGCACCGCCAGGTCTCGTGCCGACCCTGGGACCATATCAGGTGCACCTTCCTTGGATAAGCTTAGCGCCCCTTCTCCGGCCAGATTGAAGGCGGCCACGAAATAGATGTAGGTATGTCCGATGATCAACAAAGAATCGACGAAGTAGGTCTGGTTGATGACCCTGCCTACTTCGGTCCTGACATTTGATTCGGAACGATATATGACATAACCGATGACCGTTGAACCACCATCGAAATCAGGCATCGCCCAGGTGACGTTGATGAACATGTTGCCCGGGACCAGTGTCAGCTCCCTTGGACGATTGGGCACGGTCATAGGTGTGGCGTTGAGCAAAGCAGACCTTGGCCCTTCCCCGGCCGAATTCACCGCTGAAACGGAGTAGAAGTAGGTCTTCCCGTTGACGAGGCCCACGTCCTCATATCCGGTGACATTGTCGAGAGTGACCACCAGTACCAAGGTGACATTGGTCTCGCCCCTGTAAACCCGGTACTCAGTGACCGCGGATGCGTTGGAATAGGCGGGCATGGTCCAGGTCAGGTCCATAGTGCCATTGCCCGGGGTCAGGCTCACCAGCACTGGTGCGGTGGGGGCGTTAGGATCAAAGGCTTGCGCCCCCAATGGGATCAGGGTGAGAAACATGGCTAGCGCCACGATAAGGGTTAAGACCGCCCTCTTGCCGCTGATCGGGTGCCTTCCTGATAGCATAGGGTATTACTCCGCTAGCTTTCTACGGATTATGCAGCCCGGAGCGGGATTATTAAGGTAGTTCACAAATTATCATTGCTGATATCGAGCTTTTCCCTTTACCCAGCATATGGAATCACACGTGCGACATATCATCCGTCGTCATCGGTGAAATGATGTTAATCAGGACCTAGATGTGACAGGATGCTCGACCATGTTTCTCCAGATACCTCTGGTGATATTCCTCCGCCCTCCAGAAGGTGGAGGCAGGGACGATCTGCGTAACCACGGGCTTGGAGAAACGTCCAGAACGTACCAACCTGGCCAGGGAACCCTCAGCATCCACGCGCTGATGCTCATCATGATAGAATATGGCCGAACGGTATTGGCTTCCAACATCGACTCCTTGTCGGTTCATTTGGGTAGGGTTATGGATGCTCCAAAAGACATCGAGAAGACGATCGAACGAAACGACGTTAGGATCGAACACCAGTTCGACAGCCTCGGCGTGACCGGTGTTACCGTTGCACACCATCTTATAGGTGGGATGGTCCACAGATCCCCCGGTATAACCGACCTGGGCATCTACGACCCCTAGCACCTTACGGAACTCCGCCTCGACGCCCCAAAAGCATCCGGCGGCGAATACAGCCTTTCTCATTGCATCGGTCATGTGCTACCACAGCGGGTTGGAAGTTGCATGTATATCTTAGCTTTCAGGTTTTGACACGGTGGAAACGCGTAAAAACCGTCGCCATTGTTGTTTTAACGTTCTAAGTTGGCGAGCACGGCCTCTGTGAATTTCTCCGTCGAGGCGTCCCCGCCTGCATCCCGCGTCAATGTTCCCTGGGCCAAGGTGGACTCGACCGCCCCTCGTAACTCATCCCCGAGACGTTTTATGCCAAGATGGTCGAGCATCATCGCCGCTGACAATATGGCCCCAATGGGATTGGCGATGCCCTGGCCTGCGATGTCTGGCGCCGAGCCATGCACCGGTTCGAACAGGGCATACCTTTCTCCTATGTTGCCAGAAGGGGCAAAGCCCATACCTCCCACTAATGCCGCCGCCTCGTCCGAAAGGATGTCACCATACAGGTTCAAGGTGACCATGCAATGCAGGTCCTTCGGTTTGGACACAAGGGCGGCAGCGGCAGCATCCACCAAGATGTCATTGGCTTCCAGGCCCGAACCCTCCAATTCCTCGTAGAAGATGCGCTTGAACAGTCCATCGGACCGGCGAAGCACATTGGCCTTATGCACACAAGTGATGCTTCTGGTCCCTTTCTTTTTACATAGGTCGATTGAGAATCTGACCAGGCGACGGCAGGCTCTCTCCGTGACGATCCTTTGAAGCGACACACCGCCTTCTATGTCGCTCTCCAAACCGGTGTACATACCCTCCGTGTTCTCCCTGACGATGACCAGGTCAAGGTCCACCAGACCTATGCGGGGGTTCAGCCTCTTCGACGGTCGGACATTAGCGTAAAGATCGAACCGTTTACGCACTTCCAACAAAGGAGAGCGGTAGCCAGCAATGGCGGTAGAAGGGGAGGTGATGGCCCCGAAGAGGCAACAGTCGGTCGCTTCCATTGTCTGGATGGTCCTTTCGGGAAGATAAGATCCATTAATGGAATTGCATCGTAGCCCCATCTCCGCCGGGACGAGCTCTAATGGCGCTCCCACCGCCTCCAGGGTCCTTATTGCAGAGCTAATGACCTCAGGGCCGATGCCGTCCCCGCCTATGACCGCGACCCTTCTCACTTACGCATCCTCTCCACCAAGCTCGCCACCGTCATGGGGAGGGTGATGGTCGCGTCACCTTCGACCGTGACATGGTCCGCCGTCTCCTTGACCTTACCCCAGGAGACCGCTTCCCTCACCTGCGCTCCAGAAAGGGATCCGTCGAACTCAGTGGCGGTTGTCATGTAGACCGCATAATCAAGACCGCCGCGGAACTGGTTCCACCAGATCACATGGTGTTTGGAGATTCCCCCGCCCACGATGACCGCGCCCGTTTCCTTGGCATGGAATATGATATCGGATAGGTCCTGTTCGTCCTGGAAGAGGTTGATGTGGAGCTTGCGATGCGTCTGCCAGTACATCCACACCTGACTGCCGAACGAGCCATCAGTGATACCAGGTACGAAGATAGGCACATGATTCCGGTGGCACCAGTGAAGCAATGAGCTTTCGTCATCGATGCGGGAGCCGACCTGGTCTATGAGCTCGCGGGTAGAGATGGAACTCTTCCCTTCCAATATCTCCTCGAACATGGGGATCAGTCTCTCCTCCAACACCAGTCCATAGCTCTCATCCGGGACCAGTATGTTGCCTAATCTGTTGATGCCTTCGCGCCGCAGCTCCGCATCGTCCATGTAGAAATCGCCATGGTAGTAATCACGCCATGTGCGTGCTAGATCGTGATCGAGGGTACCGCAGGTGGTGATGATCACGTCCACCAGCTTGCGCTTGACCAGCTCCACGATGACACCCCTTGTGCCTGTGGCCATGATGCAGGCAGGGAAGGAGAGGAACTTGACGCAGCCTTCGCTGCGGGCCATCTTCTCCATGATGTCCACCGCGTCGGCCACCTTTCTACCGGTGAAGCCCCCAGAGCCCTTGAGCTCGCGCATGAGCTCGTCAACGCTCATGCATTCTCGAACCTTGATGTCCTCAACCTTGCGGCCGCTCAATTATCCCAATCCTCATTTTGGTCAGCCCGATAGGCCTAGAAATATGTTGCTGAGATCGCCCATCTATCCCTCAGAAAGATAATATCCATCGGAGATGATTCGGCCGGGATGGTCAACTATGCCCGCCTGGCGGTGTTCATCGGAGCTTTCTCCGGACCGCTCGCCGGCAACGCCGTCCTGGCCGTGGTCCCCATTCTCGAGCAAGAGTTCTCGCTCACCACTGCGGAGGTGCTCATCTCCATCAGCTTCTACATGTTCCCCTTTGCGATCTTCAGCTTTTTTTCTGGTTCGATCTCGGACATATATGGACGCCGCAAGGTGGTGACGTTCGGGTTCATGGTTTATGCCGCTGGGGCGGTGCTTTGTGCCCTCAGCCAAGACGCCGGGGTGTTCTATCTTTCTCGAGCGGTGCAAGGATTTGGATATGCCTTCGTGAACCCGGTGCTCGTGGCGATACTGGCAGAGGTCGTGCCTCCAGAATCAAGAGGCCGCAACATGGGGTTCTTGGCCGCAGCCACCACCGCGGGCGTGGCATTTGGCCCACTCATCGCCGGGATCATGAGCCAATGGGACTGGCGTTACACATTCGTTCTCATAGCGGTGCTTTGCATCATATGCAACGTTGCCATTCTGGCGACTTATAAGGGGCAGGGATTCCTATCCTCCGGAGCATCGTTGAGCTCGATGCGGCCGAATCTCAAACGTACGCTGAAGAACCATGGCGTGATCCTCATCTCCGCCATAGGGTTCCTCAACTTCTTCTGCTACATCGGAGCGCTCTCCTATGTATCCGACATAATGGCCAATCCCCCATTGGACCTCACGGGAGGGGAGATCGGGGCAATGGTGGCGTTGACCGGAATGGCTGGCATTTTCGCCGCCCCCTTCGGCGGCTTCCTGGTGGAGAGAACCGGCAGAGCCACCACCGCCTCCCTCGGCCTATCGGTGGTCCTCGCTTCGATCATCTCCTTGTACAGCTCGACCAGCGTGCTGGGATACGGTGTATCGTTGGCAGTGCTCGGAACAGGTTCCCAGATATTGTGGGCATCGCTATTCACCTTGACAGTTGAGTTCATTCCAGACATTAAAGGGACGGTCTCTTCGGTGTTCAATAGCTCCCGCTTCCTTGGTTATGCGATCTCTCCCCTGATCCTGGGATCGATCTACATGGAACAGGGGTACGACACTGTGCTGGCCATCACAGCCATCATCATCACGATCGCCATAGGTCTGTCCATAATGCTGCGGTCCAAGGTGACTAGGTCGATTCCCAGCGGTCCATGATTACCTTCAGTTCCACCCTGGTCGCCTCGGCCGGTCCAGAGTTGTCGAGGACCAACCATCCATCCTTGGCCAGGATCAAGGTCTTCCGCCTTGATTCCGTAAGTCCCTCGATGTTCT
>JACXTP010000135.1 GCA_016919625.1 Methanomassiliicoccaceae archaeon | reverse complement strand
GGGATTGGACGTAGAGCTGGAGCATGGCACGAGGAGCCCATCCACAAACGTTACAGATGACGACCCTATCATGACCGGTAAGATCGCCTTGGCACATTTGAACGAGTTTCCCGATTATTACACTAGGCTAGCAATATTGGAGAAAGAGGCCGAGATGGCTTTGAAGCAGAAAGGGTAAAAAAAGGGGAGGGCGTAAATCCGAACATCGAAACCGCTCGACCTCCCCAGGCCGTTCATTCACTTCTTCTTACCAGTGGCGGCCTTCTTCTTTGTCGTTCCCTTCTTCGCCCTCGGTTTTTTCTGCGGCGTTGATTTCTTGGCAATTTCATTCTCGGCGGCCATCATCGCCCCGATCTTGATGAACATGTCTATTGGCAGCATGCCATGGGCGATCATCACCGCGTTCGAGTTGATCAAAGCCTGTTTGAGATTTTTAGCCCACAGATGCTCGATGATCATTATCAGTGCGGCGCTGTTCTTGGGGATGTCCTTGGCGACCTGGTCCATGTCCTCCTGGGTGAAGCCGATCCCATGTTCCGCTGCCGCCTCAGCCCCCATGACCGCGCCGATCTCAGCCCCCTTCAGTCCACCTGCGCCCAAACCCATGAGCGCACCGATCCCTGCACCGAGCTCGAGCATCTCCGACCTTCCTAGGTCAGAACCCTCGACCTCGTAGATCAACCCGTTCTTGTCCTTCAGGACGAACATGTAATCGATCACCCTAATTATCCCCTCATCCCTGGCCTCGTTAAGGGCGGGAAGTATCTCGCCCTTGAACTCGTTCCCTGGAAACCCGAAAACGAACATCTGCAACGGTCCGAACAAAACCATGTATTTTCCTCCCTAACCTCCCAATGGAACAGAACAACGTAGATAAACACGAAGCCACGTGCGACAACGGTCATACCACCGCATGCACTCCTCCTTGGGTCGTTGGAAAATATGGCAAGCCGGGATTAATAAAGGTTCGGCTAGCCAGTTATATCGATATGACCGAATTTATGGAACATTCTTGATGTTCCCTAGGTCATCGTACAAAAAGCCGGAGAAGGTGAGGTCACGTCCTGCCTTGGCCTTGATCTCCTTGACCAAGCTGGAATAGATGGCCGATGCCATATCTCGGGAGTACTTGCTCTCTGGATAGAACAATGCCAGAGAGCCAATCTCCCTAGCGACCTCGACATAATCATCCAGCATGGAGATGTTGCCGGCGGTGGAGCTCGATTCTATGAACTCGATCCTGATCAAAGCCCCGCTGCTGCTCACATTCAGAATGGCTCTAAGCCCAGAATCGTCCACTGTCTGATTTACCTCCAAGTCTGGGATGTTCTTCTTAATCGAATCCATCCGCCTCTTCCCCACCATCTCCAAGATCACCTTCGTCTCTTGTCTCATCGTCGCTCCATGACCCTTCGATGGCAATATCCTTTGTGCCAATTCGAACGTATTATCGGCGTGAATATCTCTGTTATCACTGGTGTTGAATTGGAGGATGCTAGGGGCATTGTCTTTGTGTCAGGCCCAATTTTGGAAAGGGGGGCGGGCAATAACCCAGTGCCAATCTTGGAAGGATTGGATCGGAAAGTGATGGGGGCGGATCTTTGTGGGCGGTCCTGGCAGAGAGAGCCTTGCGATCTTTACGACCTCATACTCAACACCTTCAAACCCATTTTCTGTGAAGGGGGGAAGGGCGACGACCGCTCGCCCTCGGAACTGTTCCTTGCCAAGGTGAATTGGTACGTTCTCTCGAAGGATGGTACCACCCATCACATGGTGGGACGACCATCGATAGAAACCCCATCTGGATTGATAAAAAGTATTTCGGTGGCGTGTCTCCTGGTCGTTGCCTCGGCCTCTGCCACAAGAGCCCTCTTGGGTTGCAGTATGCGGCATCTTTACCTCCTTCATTCCCAGAGGAACGCCCAAAGCGGAGGTTCTCCCATGTCGCTCAGAGACATCATCCCCCTATTCCGTTCGCCTCTGGCCTGTCTGAGCGAGGAGGTCCAGGCGAGAATAGAGCTGGCGGTCCTTCCTGATCCTGCCCATGGACCTCGATATCGACCATATTATGCAGATGATGGGGTGGGGGATCCCACTTTCAGTGAACTAAGGGTAAACTACCTGAGAAGGGTGCATTTATCACTAGGATGCGAACAACATGCAATCTGGTAGCACTGGACAGGCGTCCAGATGGTTGAAAGGTAACGCTTATTACGAGGCAATCTGGTGAGGGTGCGTCCATCCATGAACAGCGATACCGTGATCGAGTGCAAGGACCTGGTGCGCATCTACCGCTCATCTGACCGGTTCCTCAAGAAGAAGAGGGAGACGTTGGCAGTGAACAACATATCCTTCGAAGTAAGGCACGGCGAACTGTTCGGAATTCTTGGCACCAACGGGGCTGGCAAGACCACCACCATAAAGATGATGACCACCCTGCTCCTGCCCACCTCTGGTCAGATAAAGGTCTTAGGGCATGATGTGGCCAAGGACCCATTCGCGGTGCGAAAGCGCATCGGTCTTGTGCTGGGAGGGGAGAGGGGGCTTTACACCCGTGTCACTGCGAGACAGAACCTGCGCTACTTCGCCGACCTGTACGCGGTTCCGATGAACATCAGGGAAAAGCGGATCAACGACCTGTTGGAAAGGGTCGACCTCACGGAAAGGGCAGACACCCGGGTGGAGGACTATTCACGAGGAATGAAGCAACGCCTTCATCTGGCCAAAGGCCTGATAAATGACCCGGAGGTGATCTTCCTGGATGAGCCCACCATAGGACTGGACCCAGAGGCCGCCTTGGACGCACGCCGGATGATCAAGGAGCTAGTACAGGAGGGGAAGACCCTCTTGCTCACCACCCATTACATGTACGAGGCGGACGAGCTATGCGATAGGATCGCCGTCATCAACAAGGGCAAGATAGTGGCCCTGGACACGCCGAAAGGCCTCAAGTCCCTGGTCAAGGACCTATGCATCATCGAGGTGGAAGGTTTTGGCATAACGGACAAGGACACGGAGATGCTTCGCTCTCTACCTGGTGTGAAGGCGGTGTCCGCCACCATGAACGAGGACAAGCAGGTCCTCCGGGTTCAGGTGGTGGAGGCCTCGGAGATGCTGACCCCGGTGGCCAACAAATTGGGCGAGAGCAAGGTCATTGGGGTCAGGGTGAAGGAGCCTACCCTCGAGGATGCCTATCTTTGGCTGGTGAAGGAAGATGCCTAGGGTTCGCGCGGTCACGGCCTCATTCCGTCATCAATTCCTTCATTTCATGGCGGACCCGCAGTGGTTGATCCCCAATGTCATCCTGCCCTTCGTCATCACCATGGTGGCGCTCATCATGTTCGAGAGCGTCCAGGGAGGTGAGGGCAACTTCGTTCTCTATGCAGTGCTAGGGGGCGGCAT
>JACXTP010000134.1 GCA_016919625.1 Methanomassiliicoccaceae archaeon | reverse complement strand
CTTGGAATGGATGGAGGGGCAGATCGAGCGGGCGGACTCACGGCGCATGAAGCACATGGGCGACATGGTGGACTCGATGCTCTGTGCAATGTGCCTGTACGCTCATTGGTTATATCGCGGTCATAGGACTCGCCTGTACGGTGATGGCAGTGATGGGTGCATCCTTATCGTTTGATGTCGGAGGCATGTCAGTGGAACGCGGCGCGGGCATTCAGCGTCTTTTCGAGGAGGTGGGCGGCGGTCATGGTTTCGTTCCGGTCTCCGCGGGTTTCCGTCCTTTCAAGGAGTTCAAGGTGCAATGGCAGAGAAATGGGCGGTCCGCTGCCTTCCAGGTCACGGATTATCTAAGGTCTGCAGACCAGGATCTGCTAAGGGAGTTCGCCGACCGTCTGTTCGAACGGATCGAGGCCAAGGGCAAGCACGAGATCTACACTGCCAATCTGAAGGAATGGTTACGTTCCCGTTCCTTCGTTGAAAACGCTCAACCGGTATACCTGAGACGAAGTCAGAACCTGGCATTCAGCGATGAAGGCACCACATATGACCTTAGCGAATCCTATGAGAGATTGAAAGCATTGGGCCTGGTGCGGGACCACGACGGTTTGTTCCTGACATGGACCAAGAGGCCCAACCATCAAAGGGTCGGTTATTGCAGCGCGCTCATGCGCGTGATCGCCATCAGTTCTGTAATGGACTCGGAACGGGTCCCGGAGCTGGTGACGGACTATGTGCTGTACCACGAGCTGCTGCACATGGAGGATGGCCTGAGCTTCTCCAACAGCCATCATGGTTCTGGTTTCCGCCAGCGGGAACGAAGGTTCCCTGGTTGGGAAGAGGCGGAACGTTCACTCAGGGCGTTGGCCAAAGAACAGGGGACAAGGACTGGTCGAGCCAAACCATAAGTCATAAGGTCGCTATTCCCTGAGGCGATAGGCATGGCCAAGAAGCAATTCATCAACGCGCTGAACGAAGGCGACCGGGTGGACGACGTCTTCTCAATCCGGTTCAAGAAACCAGTGCGGCAGACCAGTTCGGGCAACTTCTTCTTCGAGATGAGGTTGGGCGACGGCACTGGCGAGATGGCGATGAAATATTGGGGCGGGAAAGGCGAGCAAGAGGTCCAGAAAGCCTACGACAGTGCCTCCAAAGGGGAGGTGGTGCGGGTCAAGGGGAAAATAAAGCGCTACATGGAGAACCTCGAGATAAGCGTCAACCCAGAGGAAAAAGAGGGCATCCGCAAGGTCCCCAAGGAGGAGTTCGAGATCTCCGATTTCGTCCCCATCAGCACCAGGGACATCGACACGATGATGACCCAGATAGTGGAATATGTGGAAGGGGTCGCCAACCCCGACCTTAGGGCATTATTGGATTATTTCTTCACCGACGAAGAGTTCGTGAGGCTGTTCCGGCGCTCCCCGGCAGCAGTGAGGCATCACTGCAATTGGATCGGAGGGCTTCTGGAGCACACCTTGAAGGTGACGAACATATGTTCTTCCCTCATCAACGACTTCCCTCAGCTGGACCGGGACCTGCTCATCACCGGCGCCATACTCCATGACATCGGAAAAGTCCACGAGTACGAGATGGGTACTGCCATCGAGGCCACCGATCATGGTCGTTTGGTGGGGCACATCAGCATGGGGGCGGAGATGGTGGGGCGGGCTTGCGACTCCATGCCCGAGTTCCCACCCATCCTCCGTTCCAAGGTGGTGCACATGGTGCTGAGCAGCCATGGCGTCCTGGAGTTCGGCTCGCCGGTGGTGCCCATGTTCCCAGAGGCATTGGCGGTCAGCCAGGCCGACACCCTCGACGCCAGCCTTGAAGAGTTCATCCGTCTGAAGGACGAAGCCGTGACCGAGGATGAATGGACCTATAGCAAGAGCAGAGGGAACATCTACCTGAGATGAACCGGTGTCCCCCGGGCCTTAACAGATTGGTTCATGGTCGGAGCGAACTCCCCTCCCCACACTGACCCAGGCCGGGGGCTTGATGTCGTGCCTCGGGGTTGTCCTCCAGTCATGACTCGGCGTCACACCGTTAGTTCCTGCAGGGACCCAATAACGACGCACTGTGTGCCGTTGGATTATTGCTCGGATCACGGGTCACCGGCGTTTTGCCAAAGGCATCAGGTCAATTCCGGAAGGGGCTCTTCAATCTTTTCCCCCCAAGCCTCGATGGTGAGCACGTTGTCGCGCATCAGCAGGACCTCGAGGTCCTCTCGCAGCATCGGTTCGAAGTCGAAGGCCATCAGGTAGAGGGGCATGAACCCGAACAGGTCCAGGTAGGCAACTGTGTAGGATTGGGCCAGGCGAACCTGGGTCTTCATGCGCCCGAACTTGAAGCGTACCACCTTGGGGTTCTCGGCGAACTCCTCAGGCGATGAGTACTCCGCGGATGAGAGGGCAGGTAGCACCTCTTCATCCACCCATTTCTTGCGGAACTTCATGACGTTCAGCACCTGCTTACGTCCATACCATCCCTGCAACGCCCTGAAGACGAACACCTGCGCTGCGAATATTAGGACGATGTAAAGCGCGTTCCCCAGAACGAACTCATCCGTCAGCTTGCCCTTGGTCGATCCTGGGACGAGGAAGGCGGTGAGGAAGAGGAGGAGGACAGAGCCGAACAGGACAACGTAGGTGGCGATCAGGAGTCCGCGGATGATCCTCTCGCTCTCCATATGAGAGTCTAGCTTCCCCCTCAGCCACAGTTTCAACTTCTGTATGTCCCAAGAGAAACCGCGGGAGTAAGGCATGCGCCATGAGATCATCCAATAATAGGTGATGATCAGGAATGACTGTATGAATACCAGATAGACGAAGTAGGTCTCGACATCACCTGGATAGGCGAAATATGTGAAAAATGCGAAGAAGATGTTGATGAGGAACAGCGTCACCGCTCCAGGCAACAACTGCTCGCTGTCACAGAGGAAAACGTTCCAGAACATCTGACCGAACAGCTTCTTGTTCTTCTTCATCATCGCGCCCATGGAACCGGCGGCCTTCTCCTCCTTGGTCTTCTTAGGCCCTTTATCACTGCTCACCGGGATGAACATGATGATGAAATAGATGGAATAGGTGATGAAGGAGGTGATGAGCCAGTACAAGTAAGCCTCAGCGCCGAATGTGAAAAGAAGCACGATACAGATCGCGATCAGGACAGCGCTTATGGCCAAGGGGAAAGGCATCTTGTCCTTCTTTTTCGAGATCTTATCCAATTGCTGCTGCGCATATGCGGAAGCCTTGTCCGCCTCCTCCTTCAAGGCCTCGACCTCCTTGGAATGCTGCTCGAAGCTGACATCCTTGATCTCCATCTTTCACAACCTCCGATCCTGAGAAATCACCTAACCAATCACGATTAATAATACTTATGCCGGGCCATAGGGACAAGGCATTGGCCAAAGGATATTATCCAGGGAGTAGGATTCATACCCGATCGGATGAGAGAGCTTTTTGAGCCCCGCAGCATCGCCATAGTGGGGGCGGCCCGTGAATCGAACAAGGTGGGCCACGTCATCCTCAAGAACCTGATAGAGTCCGGGTTCGAGGGGCCTTTGTACCCAGTGAACCCAAAGGCTGACCGCATACTCGAGAAACCTTGCTACGCTTCATTGAGCGACATCGGTCAACCCATCGACCTGGCCGTCATCGTCACACCCGCCCGTTTCGTGGCAGATGTGCTCGACGAGGCAGGGCGCATCGGGATCAGAGCGGCGATAATAATTTCAGCGGGATTCCGTGAGGTGGGACGAGAAGGTATTGAGATGGAGCGGAGGCTGGTTGCCATCGCCAAGCAACATGGCATCCGCGTCATCGGTCCTAATAGCCTGGGTGTGATCAATACCCACCATCACATGAACGCGACGTTCACGAATAACTTCCCCCGCGCTGGACCCATCGCCATCAGCTCACAGTCCGGGGCCATCTGCTCCGTCCTCTTGGACTGGGCGGCGGGCACCAACATCGGTTTCAGCAAGTTCGTCAGCGTGGGCAACAAGATGGACGTGGAGGAATCGTACATGCTTGATTTCCTCCGCCATGATGACCGGACCAAGGTCATCGGTATGTACATCGAGGGCGTGAACAAAGGCAAAGAGTTCATGGAACAGGCCGCTGAGACGACCAAGGTCAAGCCCATCATCGCGTTGAAGGCCGGCAGGACCTCCACCGGGGCCAAGGCAGCATCCTCCCACACCGGGGCCCTCTCTGGGAGCGATATGGTCTACGACACCGTGCTCCGCCAGTCCGGGGTGATCCGGGTCACGACCATTGAAGAGATGTTCGATCTTCTCGCCATCTTCGCCAACATGCCCATGCCCAAGGACAACCGTGTCGCCATCGTGACGAACGCGGGAGGGCTGGGGGTCATGGCCGCGGACGCCCTTGGTGATCACAACCTCACACTCGCCAATTTCAGCGCGGAGACCGTGGAGAGATTGAAAGCGAAGTTGCCTGCCGCGGCCGCATTCTACAACCCGGTGGACGTGGTAGGGGACGCAGACGCGGAACGGTATGAGTACGCCATCCGTGCCATTGTGGAGGATGAGAACGTCTCCAGCGTGATCGCACTGATGGCGCCCACCGACCTGGTGGACGTGGCCTCGGTGGCCAGGACGATATCTTCCTTTGCTGGCAAGGTGGAGAAGCCCATAGTGACCTCGTTCGTCGGAGGCGAGGACCTGAAAGAGGCGGTCTCGATACTGAGGGCCTCTGGCATACCGAACTACGATACCCCGGACCAGGCCGCCTTCTCCATCGGGGCGATGCTCCGGTACCAGGCTCACAACCAGAGAAAATCTTCGGTAGAGGTCTTCAGGGCCGAAGCGGACCTGAGCTTGGTGAGGGAGGTGTTGGAAGGGGTCCGGGAGCAGGGCCGCCTGCAACTCAGCGAAGGGGAGGGCAAGCGGATCCTGAAAGCCTACGGTCTGAATGTGCCAGAGGAAGGTTTGGCCCACTCACCCGATGAGGCGGTGGCTATAGCCAGGGGCATCGGTTATCCCGTGGTCATGAAGGTCGAGTCACCGGACATCGCGCACAAGACGGACGTGGGCGGGGTGGCGGTCGACATCAAGAGCGATGAGGAGGCGGCGCAACAGTACCAGCTGATCATCTCCCGCAGCCGGGGAAAGATGCCAAATGCCCGAGTCGATGGGGTCTCGGTGCAGAAGATGCTCAAGGGCCGCGAGGTGATAGTGGGCATGGTCCGCGACGAGCAGTTCGGTCCAGTGGTCACATTCGGCCTGGGCGGCATATTCGTGGAGATCATGAAGGACGTGGCGCAACTGGTGGTGCCCTTCGGCCGGGCAGAGGCGGCCCAACTGGTCCGGTCCATCAAGGCCTACCCCATTTTGACCGGGGCGCGGGGAAGGAGGCCGGCCGACATCAAAGCCCTGGAAGACACCATACTAACTCTGGCCCAGATAGCTACGGACTTCCCGGAGATATCCGAACTGGAGGTCAACCCAGTGATCGTCGGGGATGAAGGCCAGGGAGTGGGAGCGGTCGACGCATTGGTCACTATCAGGAGGGACAACGCATGAGGACACTTTACTTGGGATCGGTGGTGGAAAGGTCGGGCAAGAGCATGGTGGGGCTGGGATTGGCCATAAACCATCCCGGTCCAGTGGGTTACTTCAAACCGTTCAAGGAGCGTTTGATCTGCGAGGGGGAGCGCATCATCGACCAGGACGCCTACCTTATGCGAAAGACGCTCAAACTGGACCAGGACGAGGACGAGATATGTCCGTTTTTCTATGACCTGATGTCGCCCATCGGCATGGGGAACATCATCAAGGCCTACGAGAAGGTGCGCTGCTCCTGCGAGCTCATGCTGGTGGAGGGCACCAGGGACATCACCACGGGATACCTGCACGACCTTTCCGGGATGGCCATCGCCGAACGACTCAAGGCGGACGTGGTGTTGGTCTCCACGACGCAGCCGGGGGACCTGGACCGCATCGCCATGCTGAAGCAGCTCATGGGAGGCTACGAACTGAACTTCCTCGGCGTCATTCTCAACATGACCGACGACCCAGCACCAGTGAGATTGTTGGAGAAGAAAGGCGTTAGGGTCCTGGGCACCATTCCGCCCATGGAGCAGTTGACTCGTTTCACTGTCAAGGAGGTGCAGGAGGCCTTGGGAGCAGAGGTCATCGTGGGCGAGGAGAGATTGGACCGCACCGTGCAGAGGGTCATGGTCGGGGCCATGATGCCCGAGACAGCCCTGCGCACCATGCGACGCTTCGCGGACAAAGCCATCATAACCGGAGGTGACCGCACCGACATCCAAATGGCGGCCCTCTCCACCGACACATCATGTCTGGTGCTGACAGGCGGTTTCTATCCCGATGGTCAGGTGGTATCTAGGGCCTACGAGAAGGGCATCCCTATCCTTCTTGCCAGGCACGACACCTTGGAGGCGACGGAACGGGTGGAGCATCTCATCGCCAGGATCGACCCCGACGACAAGAAGAAGTTGTCGATGATCAAGAAAGCGGTCAAGGACCATGTCGACCTGGACGTTCTTTTCGCCTGAGGTCGGACAACCTTAATATGCGACGAGGCGATGCTGGGCGCCATGGTAAAGGAAGTTCACGCCGCACACATACTGGTCAAGACCAAGGACAGCGCCGACAAGCTGTTGGCAGAGATCAAGGCGGGCAAGAGCTTTGAGGAATTGGCCAAGAAGCACAGCACCTGCCCCTCTGGAAAGAAGGGCGGGGACCTGGGCTGGTTCAAACGAGGTATGATGGTGAAGGAGTTCGAGGACGCGGCCTTCAACGGCAAGAAGGGTGACATCGTCGGCCCAGTGAAGACGCAGTTCGGGTTCCACCTGATAAAAGTGGTCGACCAGAAGTGATAGGCCTGCATGGTCGGGCAGATGGGTCAAGCCTTGACCCAGTGGCAGACCTTGGTCAAAGCCCTCTCCCGGCCCAATCCCATTCTCCCGTCATCGGGATCACAGTAGATGGCCACGACCCGGTAGCCAGACCTTTCCGCCATGGTTGATAACACTTTGGCGACTGGGACGTCCCGCCCATTCCAGGTCAGGTCGTCCACCACCAGCAGGACCTCGGCCTTGTCCTGCAACTTTTCGTACATCCCTTGGATAAGCTTGGATAGGCCATGGAAGTATATTCTGGCGGTGCCAGGGACCTCGAGGTCCTTGACCAACCCTCCCAGTTCGTAAATTTCCTGGTCCGTGTCCCTCGGGTCCACCCTGGTCGGCAGCATGCCCTTGGCGACGTCCAAGATCTCATCCGGTCCCAGACCCAGACACCAGTGTTCCACTGCGTATTCCTCCATGTAATCGAAACCGTTGAGGTAGGGCGGGGATGTGACCACCAGGTCGAAGGCGTCGTCGCGCAGCTCCGGGACCAGCCTTGGAGCCGAGCCGAACAGCAGCTTCGTTCCGGTCATGTCAAGGAGATCGCCATCCCTCCCCGCATCCGTGATGGCGTCCAAACACTGGTATAACGTCTCCAAGTAGATATCTTCGAAAATGGCATCGTAATTGCCATTCCGGTCCTTTATGGTCATGGCCCCATTCCGGGATCGCCTACCTCGGTCGGTTCTCCTTCGCAATGCCCTCAGAGCTCTCATGAGCACGAAAAGGGCCAGGTCCCTCTCTGGGCCAGATGGCACCGCCTCGATAGCCTCGCGATAGGCCAAGGCGCAGGAGGCGTGGGCCGGTCCGACCCGGTCGATAAGAGCCAATGGAAGTGATTCGATGTCCAGGAATGGGTCGGCCACCTCGTCCCTTATCAACCATTGTCCCAACAACGCCACCTCGTCGACGTCTACCTCGCATGCCTGGGTCGCGGAGCGATGGCAGAAATGAGCGTAAGGGAGCTGCTCGATACCCAAGGCCTCCATCCCCCAGGAACGGGAGGACCAGAGCGAGGAGCCCGCGCCAGCGAAGGGGTCTAAGAGGTAGTGATGCTTCCCAAGGAATCTTTCATGCATCCTTTCCATGAGGCGATGGCCGAACGATTCCCCCAAGGAGAATTGGTCCAGATATGGACGTACCGCCCTTGGTCTCACCGTGACCGCTGCCCTTATCATGGGGCGATCGGGCTTGGACCAGGAATCAACCTGCGACGATCTTGCTGTTGCCATCCTCTCCCTCCTCCACGACGATGCTGTTGCCGAGCGCTTCCTTGATGTCCTCGATATGGGTGATGACCAGGATCTGGCCGAACTGTCTTTGCAACGAAGATAATAGCTCCAGAACGTTGCGTTTGCGCCCCTGGTCCTGGGAGCCGAATATCTCATCCAGCACCAGGAAGTTGACGTGGTGTCCAGAGCGTTCCCCTATCATCCTAGAGATGGCCAGGCGAAGCGACAGACTGGCAAGGTCCGATTCTCCCCCGGAGAAACGGTCCAAGGGATACTCATGGCCCTGGTCCATGATATGGACGTCATACTCCTCGTCCAGGCGCAAGCCGCCATACTTGCCATCGGTCAGCTCCACGAAGAACTCTGATGCCATCTGGGAGATGCTCGGCACCACTCGGGTGACTATATTGGCCCGGAACTCCCTCATCGCCCCCTGGAGAACATTCAGTTCCAATAGCTGTGCCCTCTTCCTCTCCACCTGCGAATGGTTGCGCTCCAGTTCATCGAGGTGAGCGGTGGCTGCCTTCTGTTCCCCTTCGACACGGGACCTTTCGGACAAAGAGATTTGGATGGACCGCTGCACCGATTCCTTGCGATCCCTCCAAAGAACATATCCCTCCCGTCCCTCCTTCAGCTCCTCTTCACGGAAGGCGAGGGCTGTAAGTTCCGATCTAGAGCGCCCCTCATCGGAGGTGATGGTATCCAAATCCTTTTTCAACTGGGCCCCTTCCTTCTCCAGGCCCTCCATACGGGCCAGCTCAGTACGGAGCTTGGTCAGGGCGTTCTCGTCCCTCTGAAGTCCCTCCAGCATCAAGCGGACCGTCGATAACCTGCTCGGGTCCAGATCGACCTCCCCCAATGCAGACCTCCTTTCCTCCAAGGAGACGATCTCCGACCTCATTTTCGAGAGGTTCTTCTCCAAGGTGTCCAGGCTGGACCTGAGCATGAGCGCCATGTCCCTCTGCCGCTGCGCCTCCTTCAACCTTGCCTCCAGGCCGACCCTTCCTTTGCTAACTCGATCCAATCCTTTGAGGGCTTCGTCGATCCTCGAATTGGCCGCCTGAGCCTTCTCATCGCTCTCGGCCACTTCTGCGTCCATTTTTTCAAGGAGGGCCTGGTAATGGTAATCCAACCTCCTTTCGCAGGTGGGACAGGAACTGTCCGGTCCAAGCTCCGCGATCTCCCTTCGTTTCGACGATCGATGCTCCGACTCCTCCAGGTACCTCCGTTGTTCCGCCTGGTTGCGCGCCAAACGGTCCCGCGCCTCCTCCATGGTCCCTTGGTTGGTGGCCAGGGCCTCTTCCAGGCTCGCGATCATCGGCGACGGGTCCCCTAAGGCCTCCAGCCCCTTCCTCTTCGCCTCCAGCTCCGCCTGCGTCTCGGTGAATCGAACGGTACGCTGGTTCAAATTGGATGTCAAGGAGTCGAGTTCCTGTTTTCGAACTTTCAGCTCCTCCAAGCGTTCTCTCTCTTCTCTAAGGGGACCAAGGCCTGCCACCCTACCTTCAAGGCCAGGAAGGTCGGTCTTCCTCGTCTCTAACAAGTTAAGCTCCGACTCTATCTTTTGCAACCTTGCCTTCTTTGACCTGGCTTCGGCGGTCAAGGTGGCCATTTTCGTCATCAATGTAGCATTGTCCTTGGAGCGACCCTCTGCCCTCTCCATCTCCATCCGGGCCTTCTCCACCCCATCGGAGATCGGCCCCAGCTCTGCCTGCGCGGTCACGATGTCGTTCGTCAGCTTCGTCCTCATCGATTTCAATTCGGCGAGCTGGCTTCTCATCATCTCCCTCCGGTCCTTTCCATCCGGAGCGGTGAGGTTGGCGGACATCGACTCCAAACCGTCCCGGCAGGAACGGAGATCGGACGAGATCTCTGTGATGACCGTGTCCAGGGTCTCTATCCCTAACATACGCAGTATGAGTTCACGGCGCTGCGCCGGCCGGAGGTTGGAAAGGGCGTTGAGATCCTTTTGCCTGGCGAACACGGAGACGAAGAACGATTTATGGTCCATCCCCAGTCTGCTCTCCATCGCCTCCGTCACAGCCTTATCGGTCCGGGCCACCAGCATATCGTTGACCAGCAGAGTGGCGTCGGCCTTGCTGTCCTTTCCTTTCAGGGAGCGGGTGAGGCGGTAGCGGTCCGCCTCCAGGTCGAACTCCAGGGTGACGGAACATTCCTCGTTCACCCCGGCCGAAGCGCTCCTTACTCCCTCCTTGGTGGTCCTAACGATGCTGGACTCATTGCCGAAAAGAGCCCAAGCTACCGCCTCCACCAGTGTGGACTTGCCAACGCCGTTCTGCCCGAGGATGCCGGTCACGCCGTCACCAAGCTCGACAATGGCGTGGCGGAATCGACGGTAGTTGCGCAACTCGACGTACCTTAATCGCAACGTTCCAACCCCCGGTTCAAATATCTCAGCCCCAGCTCCCGCACCTTGTCCTTGTCCGTCCCGGTCACCGGATAGTGGTCCATGAACGAGTTGAACTCCTGGTCCAACGCGGTGATGCCCGACGCTGTCTGAACGGAGAACGCGTCATCCTGGAGCTGGTAGCGAGGTTCCACGTACAAGGCCTTCTGCGCCCAGCCCTGGATGCGCTTGAAGTCGAGCGATCGATAGAGGGAGGGTTTGACATTATGCACGGTAAAACGTACCAAAGCCCCCTCAAGGTCCTGTGCGGCAAGCCTGCGTTCGATCTCCCTCATCAGATCTGCTGCGGACATGTCCTTGGCCTCAATGTGGGGGAGGTCGAACATCGGTCGGGTCGGCAGAGGTTCGAACCTTACCTTTCCCTTTGTAAGATCCACCATCAAGAACCCCTTGTCCTGTCCCGACTCGATGAACGACAACCTTTCCGTGGAGCCGCTGTAGAACGTCATGGGAGCGACCTCCGTGTTCCGATGGTAGTGTCCCAACGCCGTGTAGTCCATTCCTCTGGGAAGCGTTCCGTCCGGTATTACAGTCTCGTTGAACTCATTGGATGCGTAGGCACCAACCGCCCCGACGCTGGCATGAAGGGTCGCAATATTAACCAGGTCCTGGTCGGGCTTTACCCTGGCCAGTTCCTGTTGCATCGTGACAGGGTCTGAATGAGGGACGCAATGCACGACCACTCCCTCCAACACCACCTTCTCATAGGCCCCGGCGTATACTGGGTGGATCCCTTCCAGGTGCTCGAATATCTTGAAGACGCTGCCCGTCTCCCGAAGCTTTGGGGTGGAATGGTTCCCGGCTATGACCACAGTGGGGATACCCGCCTCGCTGAGTCGTACCAACTGCTCCACAGCGAAGGAAATGGCACGATTTGATGGTCTGACGTTATCGAACAGGTCCCCAGCATGCAGGAAGAGGTCTGGACGATGCTCCAGTGCCTGGTCCACGCAGGTCTCGAAGGAACGGTAAAGGTCCATCTCTCGCTGGTTGAGCCCAGAGATCTCCTCCACTTTGCGATAGGCGGAAAAGCCCAAGTGCGTGTCGGCCACGTGCATTATCCTCATTCTATTCCCCTGTTCGCCTTACTAACCGTCCTATGCGTTCATCCATCCTTCCCAGAGGCGTTCGAAAGTGTCGATCACTTCTTCACCTCCTCCTCGAAGCCCTCGCCGAGCAGATTGCACACCTTATCATAGGTCGCCTTGTTGGCATCCCAGATGAGATAGGCCACGATCGACCCCACCACGATGCCCATGATAGCGATGATGGGCACGCCCTGATAGAACGTCGCCAACGGAAGGAAGGAGATGAACAGCACAATGCCGATGATGACCATCATGAAGTTGAAAAGGAGCTTTAGGATCAGCTTTCCACTGTCCCACTTGTACTTACCGCCGCTCATGATCCCCTCCACCGAGGCGAGGACGATGGTCCGGGTCCGCCGCACTATGTCCACCACCGGCGGGATGATGAGGGCCACTGACACGATGGTGGCCAGGGTCGAGGGGATGACCTTGAGCCAGTCCGCCACCTGGTCCAGCGCCTCGGACAGGTTGTACAGCCCTTGGACCACCAGCTGAATTATGAAAAGTATGACGAAATCGATGATGATCCAGAATATCTGGTACTTGACCTGCTTCTTCAGGTCAGCCCTGACCTCCAGACAGGCGCCCAACTCGTTGCGCAGGCTGTCCATGCGCTTCGCCTGGATCACCCAACGCTTCGGCATTTTATTGTAGGTTAGGTTAATGAATTCGTTGGATCGCTTGAAGACGAAAGGCATAAGCGCCATAGTGATCACCGCCACACCGATGACATCGGAGTAGAACGCCTCGTCAACAGCGCCTGCATCCAGGCCGGTCTTGGCAATGACGAAGGAGAACTCCCCCATCGCCACCATAGCGAACCCAGTGGTCACCGAGGTCTTGATGTCCCGGTTGGATGCATAGGAGGCGATAGTCACGGCGAAGATCTTGCCGAAGATGAACACGGCCACCAGTATCACCACCACCAACCACGTGTCGGCCAGCAGGGTGGGGTTGATGAGCAGTCCAATGGACACGAAGAAGATGGCCATG
>JACXTP010000133.1 GCA_016919625.1 Methanomassiliicoccaceae archaeon | reverse complement strand
GTTGTCTAAACCTTGAATCTAAAAGACTTGGCGTCGACGTCCTGGCCACCGGGCACAACCTCGACGACACCGCACAATCGATCCTGATGAACTTCATGCGCGGTGACGTGGAGCGCTTGGCCCGCCTTGGACCGCATCTAAAGGTACAGCCGGGACTGGTCCCACGTATCGAGCCTCTACGGCTAATACCGGAGAAAGAGACCTTCCTCTATGCCCTGCTCAAGGGTATCGAGTTCTCTGATGCAGAATGTCCCTATGCCGCCGACGCGCTGCGCAACGAGTATCGCGAGATGGTCGATTCCACCGAAAGCCGGCATCCGGGCACCCGGCACTCCATCGTATCCAGCTATGATGCGATAAGGCCGTCGTTGATGACTTCGTTCCCACAGACCGAGCTGAAAAGATGCGCTTGTGGGGAGCCGACGTGCGGGGAAAGGTGCATGGCCTGTGAGCTTCTGGAAGAGATAAGGAAAAACGACTGAAATGGTTTAAGGACCTGCATCAGAGCAGGTCGTGGTACTTGTATGCCTCTTCACCCTCTCCGATGCAGTAGCGCACCTTGGTGAAATGCTTCTTCAAACCCTTCACATCGTGCTTGACGTGCTCCGGATTCTCCTTCTTGACGACCACACGGTGGATGAGGTTGGCCACTTCCTTCATCTCGCTCTCGCGCATCCCAACCCGAGTGAGCTCCTGCACGCCGAGGCGGATGCCGCTGGGCTTGATGGCACTGGTGTCACCAGGCAGCATGTTCTTGTTGGTGATGATATTGGCCGATTCCAGGTCTATGGATGCCTGATTGCCGCCCCCATGGGCCGCCACGTTGACCGCTATGGTGTGCGACTCAGTGAATCCCTTGTGGGCGCAAAGAACATCCATTCCCAGCTCGTGCATGGCCTGACCAAGGGCTTTGGCGTTGCGGCAGATCTGGGCGGCATAATCGTTGCCGTAGATCTCCCACTCGGCCAGGGTCACGGCCAGAGCTGCCATCTCATGTAGGTGATGGCTCGATGTTACGCCCGGGAAGACCGCCGAGTTGAGCTTCTTCTCCAGCTCCTCTGAGAGGTTGTGACCGAGAACGATACCATGATTAGGCCCGGGGAAGGTCTTATGGGTACTGGCAGTGAGGACGTTCGCTCCCTCGTGCAGAGGGTCTTGGAACCTCCCGCCGGCTATGAGACCTAGGACGTGGGCACCATCGTACCATACGGTGCAACCTATCTCATCGAATGTCTCCTGCAGCTCCTTCAGCGGTGCAGGGAAGAGGAACACCGATAGACCGAAGTTCGCCACCTTCGGTCTTTGCTCTAACAAAAGTTTGCGAGCCCCTTCCACATCAATGACCATGTCCTTGGTGTTGAATGGATAGGTGACGGTGCTGACACCGCGGAAGCCGACCGCGCCGAACTTGGCGGTGGAGATGTGCGCCCCGTGGTCCAACGAAGTGCAGGTGATGGTCTCACCGGGCTGCGTCAGCGCGAAGAGGGCCGCCATGTTGGCGACCGTTCCGGATATTGGTCGGACATCAGCGAACTTGCAGCGGAAGATCCTTTGGGCCAGCTCGATGCACTTCAGCTCAACCTTGTCGACATAGATGTTGCCCCTATAGTAGCGCTTACCGGGCAGTCCCTCGGCATAACGGTCATGGAAGTCCGAGATCATCATTTCCTTCGCCAAGGGGCTCATCAGGTTCTCTGAGGCGATCATGGGGATCGACTCCTCAAACCACTTGTTGTGCTCCTTCACCTGTTCTCTTACCCAGTAGGCATCTTCCTTCATGGGATCAACGAGGGGACATAAAATCGTCGAATTTAAAGACTATCGCCTTCGGGCCTTTTGAACGTCCGCCTCATGCGATGCGTTCTTTGAAGCTCTGAATGACCGGGACGGATGACGGTTCTTGCCCGTTAAGCATCGCCAGGTAATAGCTGACATGGTCGCCGAGGATGATACCAGAGAGGAGGTTCTCGGCCTGGTTATTGCCATGGAGCGGGATGACCAAAGGATCGAAGTTGGACTCGGTCAGCATCTGGATTGTCACCAAGACCATCCTCTCCACCAGCGGCTCCATCTGACTGGGCAGGAGGAACACCGGCAAAGCGCCAGGGCATCGCGACCCCTGCAGCCATCCGACCATCTGGTTATGGTTCATCTCCGGAACCTCGCCCGCGAACGCCAGCATCTTGGCGTTCTCATTTATCTGGTTCTGCCAGCGAACCGCCAGGGAACGCACGTTGCGGGGGGCGTAGACGATCGGCAGGCTTCCCTTGAGCGCTAGGGCATATTTCTTAGCCACATTCCTCTCGATGGGCGAGGAGGGGGCCATACGGGCGATCGCCGCCTTGGAATTGTTCGCAGCCGCCAGAAAATCGTTGGCAGGCTCTGCGATGTCCACGGACTGAAGGACCGCGGCCGCCCCGCCCAGAAGATAGCCTAATGCGGCACGAGGCTGAAGACCGTCAGGGACGACCAAACATGGGATGTTGTGCTCCTCCGCCCTTTTTAGGAGCTTTCCGCCTGAGGTTATACAATATGTTGGACAGCCCTGTTGAATGCTCTGTTCCAATATCTCCAGCGCCTCCTTTGTGTTCCCTGAGTAACTAGTGATGATGGAAAGCCCGGTACCGTCCAGCCAATTGGGCAAGGTGACATCCCTGTTCACGACGACAGGTACCGGCGATCTTGTGAGGAGATAATCATAGAGGATGTCGGCGGCGATGGCCGAACCGCCTATACCGGAGAGACAGATGGACGCAGGCAACGAGAGCCTCTCTGTCTTGCTCTTTGCGGCGGTCTCGAGGTGTTCGATGAACTCACCGATCTGTGACATCAACCTCGAGGCGTCCAAACGACGCATGGCCTCGACATCGTCCAAGGAAAAGGACATAACGCTTCCCAATGCCGCTCATGAAATATATTAATTTCAGGCAAATAATCATGGCAGGATGTTTATCCTACCATTCTTTTTGTATCTACCTAATTAATAATATCGCCGGGCTTTTCTTCCTCGTGCTGATCGACGATGAAGAGTGAGTTGGAGAAGGCCATCCATGACATTAGGGAGGGCAAGATGGTCCTCATCTATGATTTCGATGACCGAGAGAGGGAAACGGACCTGGTGCTAGCCTCCGAGTTCATGACGCCTGAGGGCATAAGGGAGATGCGCAAGGCTGGTGGAGGGCTAATATGCACAACCGCGCACAACGATATCGTTTCAGCCTTGGACCTTCCATTCCTGGCTGAGGTGTTCGCTTGCGCCGCCAAGGACCATGCGGTGATGGACCTGCTATCACCGAACGATATACCGTACGACACTAAGTCAGCGTTCTCGATAACCATCAACCACAGGCACACCTTCACCGGCGTTACAGACCGGGACCGCAGCCTCACTATCTCCGAGTTCGCCAAGTTGGCCAAACGCGTGGGCAAAGAGGACCCTAAGGCCCTTCGTGAAGAGTTCGGCAAGAGTTTCAGGGCCCCTGGCCATGTACACCTTCTGAACAGCAGCAGGGAGCTCCTTTCCAAGCGCTTCGGCCACACCGAACTGTCCACCGCATTGATGGTCATGGCCGGTGTCACCCCTTCCGCCACCTTGTGCGAGATGATGGGGGACGATGGCAACGCCCTCTCCAAGGAGGATGCGCGTAACTATGCCAAGACCCACGGGCTTGTGTTCCTTGGTGGGAAGGAAATAGTTGATGCTTGGAAAAAACGGGGGACTCCCTAAATGGTCCGGGT
>JACXTP010000132.1 GCA_016919625.1 Methanomassiliicoccaceae archaeon | reverse complement strand
CCTTCGCCCAGGCATCTCCTCGTGACCTCCTCCACCAGCCCCACATCGCCCATCAACAGGGTCCGGGTCGGGCACAGGCTCCCGATGACCTTCATTTTACGCTTGGACGCGATCCGCTTGGCCTCAGGGATAGAAACGTCCTGATCTATGCTGATGGCGTTGGCGTCCACCTCCACCATCCTCTCCAGCTGCCTGGTCGTCAGATTTCCACAAACATGGAGTATCGACTCGATATCGTTCTTCCTGATTTCGTTGGCTATACGATCATCGAACGGCTCTGCAAAGGAAATGAATTGCTCATCGGTAAGGAAATCTCCGCTGGCCAGAGAGTCATCGATGACGATCATGTCCACTCCATGGTCCGCCCCAAGTCTCGAATATTCGAGAAGGAACTGGGTGGCCCTCTCCAGCAGCGAGGTCACCAATCCCGGGTCGTCGACCATGTCCATCATTAGCTCGTGGTCCCCTCGCAGATGCATGGCCAAGGTCAATGGCGATATGACGCCGAGCAATATCGGCAAGGATTTCCTCTGGTTGTCAAGCACCCACGCTGCCCGCAGCACGGTCTTGGTCCTCCCGCTCGACATGGGGTCTGGGACTTCCAGTCTGTCCACGTCCTCTGGCGACCTTACCAGATGTTCTAGAATGATAGGGTGGCGCCTGGCCCCCTTCCTTCCTGTCGCCGCCCCAAATGCAGAAACCTCGACGCTCTCATCGAACGGGATGCGGACGTTCTCGATGCCCGCCTCGGTGAACGCGGCCTCTGCCAACCTAGCCATCTGGTGGGGATCATCCTGTACCGAAGGGTAATAGGCCCCTGAAACCTTCATGAAAGCCGAGGTAGCCGTTTGCATCGGACAGATGCAGGGGGGACGGTCTACGTACTCCCCGTTCAACATGGCGTTCAACCTCTGCCATTCGTTCATTGGTCAACCTCCCCCACACCTTATTGCTTATTTTCCTCATTCTTAGGGATTTCTATTATCGACTGTATTAATAGTTTTAATGGGACCGGTCCGGATAGCGGGAGGCATCACGAATCTGCTCGAGCACCGATTTTATTATTTTAAAGACTATATATTTATTTGACTTGCATTATATAGCGCACCATCCTAACTCATATTCGGTCAGTATGAAGCATCATCAAGCTGTTGCCTCCGTCCTCATCTCCACAATCATTTTAAGCTCAATCTTTTGCGTCACAGCGATGGGACCATTGGTTATTGGCATAGAACCGACCGAAGATGGGCATGCCATCGACGGTGATGCGTTCTGGGGCCATCTGACCAACATAACCACTATGTCCGATGGTTACGAGGCCTATCGAGTGGCTGGTTCTGCTGGTGCTGAGGCAACCGCGGAATATATCGAGCAGAGCCTCATCGAAATGGGATTGGAAACGCGGTCCGAGGGGTTCATGTTCACCGGATGGGACCTCGAAGAAGGATCCTTCCTAAAGATCGATGAGGATGGAGACCCCGGCACCCTCGATGACGTCCATCCTATCGCCTCCTTCATGCCAGAGGCCCTCAGCTGGCCAAGGGAGAACGGGTCCCAGCCTTTGGAGGTGGTGATCATGCCCATGCCAGCGACATCCAGTTACCTGGGCATGCGAGGGGCATCACTTCCAATCGAAGAGTGGGATGAGCTCAACATCAGCGGCAAGATAATAATCGTCGCAAGGGAGATGCGGTGGCGCAGCGACTGGGAATCTCATTTCATCACCAAGTTGCAAGAACAGACACCGGCTGGCCTGATCTATGTGTGGTACTATGATTGGATGGACTTCACGGAGGTGATGTCGTTCGCCTCCTCTGGCGGAATGCCTTTGGGTCCGAACAGCGGATACCTATGGGACCTGGGCATCCCGACGGGATCAGTGAACACCAGCGATGGCAAGGCTCTGATAGCGGCCGCCGCAGGAGGGGGGTCGCGTCTCTCCATGAGGGTCCCTTCGCAGATAGGGACCGTGGCCCACAGGAACGTGGTCGCGGAGGTCCCCGGTCTCGATAAGGACCGAACCGTATTGATAACGGCGCATTATGACAGCGTCATGTGCCAAGGGGCAGTAGACAATGGTGGCGGTGTGGCCGCAATGCTTCAGATCGCCTCCCAGACCATGGAGGCGGTACGGAGCGGGTCACTGGTTCCAAAGTACAATATGATCTTCGTGGCATTTGCGGCGGAGGAGTTCGGAATGGTAGGGAGCGCCCATTTCGTGGCTGCCCACAGCAATGAGATGGAGGATTATGTGGCGATGTTCAACCTGGATTGCATCGGCTCCACCCAGATGTGCATCACTGCTACCCCTGCCTCCGGGGGTATCGACCTGAACAGATCGTTCCGTGAACAGGCAGAGAAGGATGGGGTCGCCCTAATGATAACCAATTCAGGTGGGTCTGACCAGGACACCTTCCGGTCGCCTCAGGCGGTCGAGGGAAGCATCAACTCCTATTGGGGTTGGGACCTGGACCTTTCCGAGGCTAAGGCATTGGACCAGGCCACCATGGTTTATAGCCAGCCTCTCACGCTGACCGAGGGTCGAGAGGGGGCGGCCGCGGGATATATCCACACCACCCGGGATCACTTCAACGATGGCACCACATGGGTCGACAAAGGGTCGATGGTGGGACAGGTCCAAGTGGTGATGGGGGTCGTGATGGAGCTGAGTAGGGATGAGAGCACATCTGGAACACCGACCTCGACCTACCTTGTGATCATGACCGTTGTCGGCTTGGCAGCGATCGGGATATGGATGGTAGTGAAGAGAAGAAAAGGGAAAATGTAAGGGGTTTAGGGCCGAGGGCCCTCACTTATCCTGGTCGGAGCTCTTGCGCTTGGTGATGAGCTCCCTCACCTGATCGGCCACGGTCTGCTCTTGCATTAGTGCATCTTCCACGGCCTTCAGGTCACGCTTGAGGTCCTCCGCTTTGGGTATGATGCCCAGTATGTCGTCGGCGTTACCGATGATCGCGGTCAGCTCCTCCTTGGTCGAGACATGCTTCTCGGGCAGCTTCTGGCTGACCCCCAAGTACTCGGAGACTCCGTCCAGCAATTTGGTGACCTCGAAGGGCAATATCCATTTGGTGGACGCACCAGCACCGAGCGCCTTCATGGTGTCCAAGGATAGCACGGTGAGGGCTTTGGAGTCCAATGTGTAAGCACCTATGGAGAGTATCCTCAACCGTTGCGCCTCACCTTGGCTCTGCAATATGATGGCCAACCGTTCCCCCTCTGCCTCTAGGATCTTGGCCTGGCGTACGCCTTCTGCTTGGAGGATGCGAGACCGCTTCTCCCCTTCAGCGTTGAGTATGGCGGCGGTCTTCGAACCATCCGCTTTCAGGATGGCTGCACGACGCAACCTCTCCGCAGAGGTCTGCTCCTCCATGGCCTGCTTGACCTTCGGGGCAGGGTCGACCTCACGGATCTCGACCGCCTCCACTTTGACACCCCACTTGTCAGTGGCCTCATCGAGGATGTCCCTCAACCGGAGGTTAATCTTCTCCCGGTTGGAAAGGATCTCATCCAGGTTCATATCTCCGATGATTGACCTCAATGTGGTCTGAGCCAGATAGATAGTGGCGGACCGGTAGTCGGTCACCTCGAAGAAGGCCTTCTTGGGGTCGATGACCTTGATGTAAATGATGGCGTCAACGTTCACAGGTGAGTTGTCCTTGGTGATCACTTCCTGACGCGGGACGTCCAGAACCTGTGTCCTCAGGTCGATCTTCACGACCTCGTTGACCATCGGCGTTACGAAATTGAACCCTTGGCTGAGGACGCGGACGAATCGTCCCAACCTCATGTACACACCTTGTTCGTATGGCCTGATGATCTTGACCCCGCTGAGCATTATCAGCAATGCCGCGATGATCGCTAGTATCAACAAGGCTAGGATGAACCAGCTTATTTCCATGTTTTTACTCTCCTCTCATGATCGAATCACTCCGATGTCTTCTCCTTCTCCTTCACCTTCACATGCACGCCTTCGCTCTCAAAGACGAACACCCAAGTGCCCTTGGGGATCTCATGGTCGGAGGTGGCGCTCCAGGTGTCGTTCTGGATTCGAACCTTCCCTTTCAAAGAGTTCGGTTTAACTGTCTCGGTGACAAGGCCCTCCCTCCCGACCATAGAAGTGGCCACACTGGTCTCTGGAGGGCCGGGTGGGGCGAGCCTCTGGTACATCTTTATCGTCAGGTAGGTCATGGGAATGAGTAAAGCGAAGGCGATGACCGGGGACCACCAGGAGAAGAGCACCTCTGGCCAGAGAAGACCGATGAACCCTAAGATGGCCAGCACGGTGGCCGGAACGAGCAGGAAGAAACCTGGGGTTAGCGCCTCCGCGAGGAATAATAGTACGGCTAGTACGATCAGAACGATCGAAATCTGCATCGCCAGGTCCATGTTTCAATGAATTAATTTTTCCACTATTAAAGAATATCACCCTCATAAGGTCATTTTTATCCTCTTTAGACAAAAAACCATCGAGTTCGACCTTGATTTGGAGGGAATGACATTGGTCCGAGATACGAAAGGGTGGATAGGATTAAGTAATCTAGGGGCTCAATCCACAGCCGGTGCTCAAATGACCCAGGTCGAGACGACTTCAGAGCAGGCCGGCCGGATACCGCTCATCGGCGATCGATTCCCGGAGATGGAGGTAAAGACCACTCACGGCACGATGAAGTTGCCTACCGATTACACGGGGAAATGGTTCATCCTTTTCAGCCATCCTGCGGACTTCACCCCGGTCTGTACGACCGAGTTCCTGGCATTTGCGAAGAGGGCGGAGAGATTTGAGGCCCTCGATACCAAGCTCATAGGTCTATCCATAGACCAGGTCTTCTCGCACATCAAATGGGTCGAGTGGATCGAGGACAACCTCAAGGTGTCCGTCAACTTCCCGGTGATCGCAGACGATGTGGGGAAGGTGGCCGGCCAGTTGGGTATGATCCATTCTGCCAGGGCGGCCAACACCGTGCGGGCGGTCTTCATCGTCGACCCCAACGGCATAATCCGTCTCATCATATACTACCCCCAGGAAGTGGGTCGGAGCATAGACGAGGTCGTCAGGTCACTCACCGCTCTACAGT
>JACXTP010000131.1 GCA_016919625.1 Methanomassiliicoccaceae archaeon | reverse complement strand
GATGACGAAGTTGGATCCCCTGGCATGCAAAATATGGAACAACACATTTATCATAGAATATATATTTATAATAATATTATATAATTATTGTAATAAAATTATTGAGATCAGCAATGTGACAATGGTGACGATGACCCCCCCCTTGACGAACTGCCAGAAGGTCACCAGGACACCTTGTTTCCTTGCCCCCTCCACCACGATCACGTTCGCCGCCGCCCCGAGTATTGTGGCATTCCCGGCCAAGGTGGAGCTGGAGGCCAAGGTCAACCACATCTTGTCGCTGTTCAGGTCTGCCACGAACGGGGAAAGAAGAATGACCGCTGGAACGTTGCTGATGAGGTTCGACAGCAATGCAGTGAACGCGGTCAGGCCGGACACGGTAGCTATCCCGCCATCATTGACGGAATTAAAACCGTCCAGCATCTCCTGCAGCACCCCTGATGTATCCAAGCCCTTTAGCAGGACGAACAGCCCTATGAAGAAGATGAGCAAGGTCCAGTCCACCTTCTTTGCCATGATCACATAGCCTGCGCTTTGGTTCAGCAAAGGTAGGGCGATCAGGACTGTCAAGCCACCCAGAAGGGCCACCATAGCTAGGGAGATCCCGAGCCAATTGGAGAGGACAAAGCCGGTGAACACCAGGCCAAGCACGAGCACAACGAAATAAATGGAACGGTGGACCGGCCTCAACGGCAGGTCTCGCAAGGCAGCGACGGCATCTATCCTTTGGGAGCTCTGGAACACCCTGTTCCTGCTTGATCGACCGTTCGTGCTGAACTGTCTTCGATACACTAACCAGATGATGCCGATCGCCGCCGCCAGGGAAAGGACTGCCACTGGGGCCAGTCCAATGAAGAACTGATTGAACGATATCCCGGATTGTACCGCGATGTACGCGTTCTGCGGGTTGCCCACCGGCGTGGCCACGCTGCCAATGTTGGCGGCACACGCCTCGGCCACTAGGAACGGCACTGGATTGGCCCCGATCATCTGACAGACCTTGATCACTATGGGCGTGAATATGAGCACCACGGTGTCGTTCAGGATGAGGGCGGAGAGCAATGCCGTGACAACCATGAGGAGGACAAGGAACTGGAAATGGTTCTTGGAGCGACTTACCAGACGTATCGATACCCATGTGAAGAATCCGCACAGCTCCAGTCCAACCACCAGCAACATCATCCCCAGGAGCAGGCCGATTGTGCCCAGGTCGATAGCCTCCCATGCCTCCTTGGGAGTGACAATGCCAAATAGGACCATGAGGCCAGCACCTATCAGCGCGGCGAGGTAACGGTCGACCTTGAAGACCTTGAAATCCCTCACGGATATCAGGACGTAGGTCAGTATGAAAATGGCCAGGGCGAGGACCATCACCGTTTGCATTCGAGGTGCAAATGCCCCTGACACTAAAAAAGGTTCGAGTTTCAGACTCCCGGATTACGCACAACATGGTCCAGGACGTAGATGATGTCGATCTCCTCGAAACCGAGGGGCCGGACCTTCTTGTCCAGGATCTGAAGGAGCTCGGCGTTGCTCTCTGCGCTGATGCGGAACATTATGCGCCGCTCTCCAGTGGTATGCAGCACCTCACTGACGTTCTCCACGCCCAGCAAATGGGAGATGGCCTCCCCTTCCTTCTCTGGCGGGATGTTGGTGGAAACATATGCGTCAGCGTTCATGCCGACCCTACCCTCGTTGACGACCGCCGAGTAGCCCATGATGGTTCGCTCATCCTCCATCTTCTTGATCCTATCGCGGATAGTGGAGGGCGACCGGTCCAGCATGTTACCGATCTCCTCATTCGTAAGCTTACCGTTCTTCTGGAGGATGGTAAGTATCCTCTGGTCGAGGTCATCCTGCGACATTCGTTCACTCAATTGACCTGCCGAGCATTTATTGTTTCCCCGGTGTTCGGACCTCGTTCATTTCCTCAAGGTTGCTCGGATCATCTCTTCATGATCGAAGGCTAGTTGAGGCAGGTGATCGAGAGGGTAGAAGCCCGTCTCGGCCGCGTCGTCACCTGCAATAAGTTCTCCCCCCGTCCTTTCTAGTTCGTAAAAGGCGCTGACGAAATGTCCTCGGGGGTCTCGTCCCGGGTCTGAGAAAATGCCTACCAGCCGCAATACCCTGGTCTCGAGGCCGGTCTCCTCCCTCACTTCCCTCACCACGCAGTCCTCCAAACGCTCCCCGTACTCGACGATGCCCCCTGGCAAGGCCATTGCTCCTTTGGCCGGTTCATTTCCCCTTCTTACTAGGAGCACCCTCTGATTTTCGATGAGGACACCGTCCGTGGTCAGGTAGGGCTTCCTCCACATGTGGACCATCTGCTCGTCCAACATCTTCCTTTTTAGCTCCAAGGTGCGGATGGCCTCGAGGCCTTCTGGGGTGAGGTCCACGTCATCCCCGTCGATGGAGACGAGCTCACGTCCCTGCCCATCATTAAGTGATACCAAAGCCCCGAGAAGGTCGCCGCTCGGCATCCCAAGTCGTTTGCCGATCGCCTGGAGCGAGCCTACGTCACGTACCGAACGCAATATCTGGGCCTCGAGCTCCGTCAGGACGACCTTGCCATCGCGCTTGAGCAAAAGTTTGCATTCCACATCGTAGGACATAGGACCGATGAGGTATGCCAAGGCAGGCATTATAACCATCCTCCTCCTACGCCATATCGTGCTGAACCTAAGGAAGATGATACCAACCATCATGACCTCCCAAGAGATAATTGACAAGGCCTTCCGACGCATCGTCAAAGTGGATGTGGAATCGGCCGAGTCAAAGCTGGAGATGGTGAGGGAGAAGTCGTTGGGTCGTCTCAACTCGGCCACCGACACCATCACCGAGGTCCTGATCAAGTATCACCACGCCTTCCCGAGCGTTAACAAGAAAGAAGGATTCCTTGTCGAGCTGATGTGCGTCGTCATCGACATGAACCGGCTAAAGCAGGCGCTTTCGAAACTGCAATGGGCCACAAAGAAGATCAGGGACCTGCGCAGGATCTACATGATCAAGATCAAGGAGGCGCGCAACCTAGACGAGCTGGACACCGTGCGTAAGCAGTTCTATGGGCGCATGTGCAGCGTGGTGAAACGCCTGGAGGGGGACCTTAAGTTCATGGCGACGGCGAGGGAGGAGTTCCGCAAGATCCCTATGGTGGAAGAGACAATGCCCACGGTGGTGATAGCGGGATTCCCTAACGTAGGGAAGAGCCAGTTGGTGGAGCGCATCTCCACCGCCCGTCCCGAGATCGCCCCTTACCCGTTCACCACCCAGGGCATCGGAGTGGGCCATTTCTCCGTCGGATGGCGCCGCTTCCAGGTCATCGACACCCCCGGGCTTTTGGACCGCCCTCTGGATGAGAGGAACGCCATCGAGCTCCAGGCAGTGTTGGCCTTGAAGTACCTTGCCGATGTCATAGTCTTCATCCTCGACCCCTCTGAAACCTCTGGCTATTTCATGGACCAGCAATTGAACCTTTTGCGGACCGTCCGGGACAACTTCCCCGATATCCAAATAATTGAGGTGGAGAACAAGGTGGACCTGCTTCGGAGTGGAAGCGATAGGCTCAAGATATCCGCGGCCAATGGTGAGGGCACGGATGCACTGGTGGAAGAACTGGTCCGCACCTTGGTGGCCATTGAGAAGGAGTCGTACCCCCAACCTGCTGACTAAATCCACCTTTTCCTAAGTTTCATCGGTCATGGGACCCCTATGAGAGAACCGGCCTGCAGCGAAGAGATGAAGGCATACTTCCGCCAGCTCTTCAGTGAGAACGACCGCTGCTATGATGTGGCGGAGAGGGCACGCAGCGTAGGATGCGATCCACAGACCCATGTGGAGATACCCAAG
>JACXTP010000012.1 GCA_016919625.1 Methanomassiliicoccaceae archaeon | reverse complement strand
CGCAGGAGTACGACACCACCGGGGCCTTCCCGATCTGGGCCAGACGGTCCCTGGATGAGCATCGTTCGGACCCAAGGGACCACATCTATTCGGTCCAGGAGCTGGAGGGAGCGAACACGCACGACCCCCTCTGGAACGCGGCGCAGACCGAGCTTTTGAAGATCGGCAAGATACATGGCTCGCTCCGGGGGTATTGGGCGGAGAAGATCCTTGAATGGAGCAAGAGGCCGGAGGACGCGCTCGCCGCCGCGCTCTATCTGAACAACAGGTATTCCTTGGACGGTAACGACCCCAGCGGTTACACGGGCATCTCCATGGTGGTGGGAGGATTGTACGGGAGGCCTTGGAAGTCCAAGGAGGTGGTGGGCAAGCTCAAGAGGCACACCTACACCCAGGAACGTTTCTCGTATGACATCCAGGCTTACTATGACAAGGTGGCCAAGCTCTGATCGACACTACGTCTATTTATCGAACGTACCTCACCAGACCCGTCTGTTTGCCAGGAGTCATTTGCAGGGAACGGCCCTCCGGAAGTAATAACAATAAGTTCATAAGGTGAACGAAATATCCCGGGCAAAATCCGGGATGCTGCCAATGTTCAACAAGCTCGCGAATATCATCACCAAGCACTACAAACTGGTCTTGGTCGCTTGGATAGTGGTACTGTTGGTCTCGATACCTGCGATGATGCGGGTGAACGAGGTGATCAACTACGAAAGCACTGGGGTGACGGAGGGCGATTATGAGTCCATCCAGGCCTCGGATATCATATCATCCGAGTTCCAGGGCTCGGTCGCCAACAGCACCTTGATCATCGTGCTGCAGGCGGACGACGTGACCGATTCCGATTCCCGTGACTACGTGCTCGCTTTGCAGAATGGCATCCTCTCCTCCACGGATATGAACGGGTTCACGGGCATCACCACACCATACACCATCGAGCAGATGATACTGAACCAGACCGTGATGGCATTGGGACCGACCATGAGGCCGGCGGAGCAGCAGGTCGGCAGCAGCGCCTTCCTCCTCTACGGCATCCCGGCGCTGCACGTGTCGAACTGGATGACAACGTCCTCTGACTCTGACGCGTTCAACGCCACCCAGCCCCAGTTGTTGGCCTATCTGGCCCAGCAGGGGGCGAACGAGAGCGAGGTGCAGCTGTCCATGGGCTACTATTACGCCTTCGCCGCCGCCTGGAACGCCACCGCCGCCGACCCGGAACTGGTGGCGGACCCCATGGCCCGGGCCGACCAATCCATCAATGCCGTGGCCCCGACCTACATCTCCAGCCTGCCCTTGCCTGTGGAGCAGCAGCAGGTCATGATGGCGGTCCTGGCCTCCTTCGACCTCACCAACTTCGACAACGAGACGGCGGTGCATGGCTTTACCTTGAACATGATCGGCCAGGCCTCCACCATCGAGAACATGACCTTCCTGCAGGAGGTCTACGACCTCGGCCCGAGCTATGACCCCACTGCCGTGAACGACTATAGCCTGTCCGTCATCGAGAACGGCACCCTGGCCACCTATCCCGTGCAGGTGCCCGCTGCGTACCTGGCCAACCTGGTCTCGCCCAGCAACGGCACCATGCTCGTGTCGCTGACGTTCGACATCTCCTCCACCTACACCACCGCGGACGGTGAGAAGCCCATGCTCGATAACGTCGAGATCGTTCGCAGCATCGTCACCGATGCCAAGGACGAGAGCGGCGTCGACATGACCACCTACGTGACCGGAGGCGCGGCCATCTCGGCGGACATGGAGGCCAGCTCCACCAACGACATGGCGTTGATCGAGCCCATCACCATCATAATCATCATCCTGCTCATGGGCGTCCTGTTCCGTTCCGTGGTGGCGCAGTTCCTGCCCCTGGGCGCGGTGGGCGTGGCCTTGGGCATCAGCCAGGCGCTGGTTTTCGTCATCGGCTCCACCGTGGCGCAGATTGACTCATCCATCTCCACCATACTGTTCGCCGTCCTCATGGGTGTCGGAACGGACTATTCCATATTCATCATGACCCGCTACCGCGAGGAGCGGATCAAAGGGGCGAACAGAGAGGAGGCGGTGCACACCTCGGTCACCTGGGCCGGCGAATCCATCGTCACCAGCGGGGCGACGGTCATGATCGCCTTCTTCGCCATGGCCATCTCCACCTTCGCCTTCATCCAGACCATGGGCCTGATCATCGGGTTGGCCATCTTGGTGGCGCTTCTGGTGTCCCTCACCCTGGTGCCGGCGTTCCTCATGCTCGTCGGCAACCGCATATTCTGGCCCACCACCGGCGAGCGCTGGAAGAAATTCGCCACCAAGATCATCGAGAAGAAGAAGGCGGGCAACCATGGTTACTTCCACCGGGCCGCCACCTTCGCAGTGAAGAACTCGATATTGATCCTGGTGGCCGCGATTTTGGTGTCGGTCCCCGCCGCCTATGTGTACCTGACGGTCGAGCCTGGCTTCGACTTCATCGGCAATATGGGCGACTCGGAGAGCATCGATGGCATGACCGCACTGACCGAGGACTTTGGCAGCGGGCGCATCCTGCCCACCGAGGTGGTGGTGACCGGTGACGTCTACCTCTACGAGAACGGTGCCTTCAACATCGCTTACTTAGATGCCATAGAGAATCTCACCGCTTCGATCGCGGACGATTCGGAGGTGCAGCAGGTGACCGGCGTCACCCGGCCCTATGGCACCCTGGTCGACTATCACAACCTTACCTCCATGCCGGAGGAGCAACGCCGGCTCACCGAGGCCAGCATGTTGCAGAGCATAGGGAGCAGCAACAAGACGGCGCTCATCACCGTGGTGCTGAAGGTGGAGCCGCAGAGCTCAGAGGCGGTGGACTACATCGCCTCCTTGAGGGACGAGGTGGCATCGGTGCAGGCGGAACAACCGGACCTGGCAGCGTCGACCATACTGGTGGGAGGCGAGACCGCCTCGGTCTACGACCTGAGCACCAACATCACCGAGCAGTTCACCAACATCGAGATCATCGTGGTCATAGGCATCTATATCGTGCTCATGGTCGTGCTCGGCTCGGTACTGCTGCCTCTGTTCGCGGTGCTGTCCATAGTCATGAGCATCGTCTGGGCCTTCGCCCTCACCTACCTGGTGTTCGGGATGTGGCAGGGCATGGAGATCCTGTTCATGGTGCCGCTGATACTGTTCATCATGCTGATGGGCATAGGCATGGACTACAACGTGTTCATCCTCACCCGCATCCGGGAGGAGGTGCACAAGGGAAAGTCCAAGGACGAGGCCATCGTGGACGCGGTGGACTGGACCGGCGGCATAATCACCGCCCTGGCCCTGATCATGGCCGGCGCCTTCGGCTCCATGATGCTCTCCAGCAACGCCATGCTGCAGATGTTCGGCTTCGCCCTTATGGTGGCCATCCTGCTCGATGCGATGGTGGTGCGCACCTACATCGTCCCGGCTGCCATGTCGCTCATGGGCAAGTGGGCCTGGTGGGCGCCAGGTCGGCTGCAGCGTGAGGGGCGCGAGGAGAAGATGAGGCGGAAGGAGGAAGGCCGGCGGGATAAGGAGCCGGATGTCTGAGCAAACCCACGAAGGGCGGGCACCGGAGGACGCCTGCCTTCCATCACTTTTTTTCCTGGTCCTTCCTTCGCGGTCCATACCGGTCTTTCATCTGAACAAGTGTCGACTCAAGGCTCCGGCCGCCATACTAAAGACACGAGCCTAACGGAGATGTTGGTCTTGGTGGGCTTGACCGAGTAGGTCTCGAGCTTCTCGAAGGAGGGGTCCACCTTCGGTGCCAGGGCCCTGACCTCCGCCTGGAACTCCTCCTCCAGACGCTTGCGCTGCTGCATCAGCTCGTTAAGGTCGGCCTCCGACTCCCTCACGTCGCCCTTGAGCTTGCCCTTCCTCTCCATCTCCCGGTGCGCCTTGTTCTGCCGGCTCTTGGCCTTGCTGCCGATGACCGTGCCGAAGATGGACGAACCGACCGAGGCGGCAGCGGTGTACGATTGGCGGCGGACGGCCTCCCGATCGTTCTCCAACCCCACCTGGGCCTTGTTGACGCGCTCGTCCAGGGCCGCATATTTCGGAGCATATTTCTTGCGTAGCTTCTCCAGTTCCAGGTCCTGCGCCTCCCGGGCCGCCTGCTGCAGGCGGATGCGGAAGTCGCGCTCCCCCTCCCCGACCCGGGAGAAAAGGCCGAGGCTAGGGCTGTGGAGCAGCTCTATCCTCTGGCTGCGGGCCAGCCAGTTGCTGAAGTCGCGCTGCCAGGTGGCGTAGCTCCTCTGGG
>JACXTP010000130.1 GCA_016919625.1 Methanomassiliicoccaceae archaeon | reverse complement strand
CGGTTCTCCCTCAAGGTATGTGTCCATCACCTTCTGTCTTCTCGTCTCATCCAGATTGCGACCAGTACCAGTGGCGATGTCGTCATCTATCCATTCCCTCGCCTTCGCATCGGATGGGTCGCGCCAGAGTCGCCGAAGGATGCGGTCGTCGTCCGCCTCATTGACCTTTGCACCGTAGATAGAGGTCCACCCGTCGATCAGCCCCCATGTGGCATTGACGGAGAATGCGATGGTCACCATGTAGAGCAAGGCCTCGGTGCTGGTTGGGTCTGTGAAACCGAAGATCAGCCCCGTGGACACCGAGGCCATCCAAACCCCGTAGAACGCCTCGCTGAGGATGTCACCAATGGACAGATGGGCGGTGAGGAACCTGCTCAAGGGGTTGTTATAAATGAAGCGACGAAGTGGATGGCCCATTCCTCTCGATTCGATATCGAATTCTCTCCGCCCCATAAATAATGTGATGGAAGGGCGGCCTCATCATTTTTCCTCTGAATGTCTCATTGTCCGTGGTGATACTTTCGCTGGTACCGTTTGATGAGACGGTCCGCCTGAAGGGCATCGGATATCTGGTCTGGATCAAGGTAGAGGAGATATATCAGACATGCCGAGGCGGCCAGGAGACCACCCCCCAGGTCCGTCATCATGTCAGAGACGGAATCGGCCAAGGAGTATTGCATCGGCGTGTTGATGGTGACGTCGAGTATGAACTCCAACACCTCCCAGGTCACGCCAAGGCCCATAGCGAAGATGACCATGAAAAGCGGGTAGGTTAGAGGGGGCAGTCTGACTGATCGGGCATGTTGGTTGAGCAGGATGAGCAATAGGAAAATCACGCTGGCGGCCAGTCCGATGGCCATGGTATGGGTCAGCTCATCGAACCAGTCTATGCGCCCATAATAGTCGTGAAGGATGCCAAAGCTATGTAACCAGAGCAAGAAGAAGTACCATGCGGCCATCCAGAAAGGGAAGGTGATGAGACGGTGATGTCGGAATATTATGGGAATTGCCGCCAGGAACATGCAGGCGATGGCCGAACCGGCGGAATAGTAGAACCCTCTGTCGAAGGCCTCCATAGCCACGAGGACGAGCAAGAATATCGTCACCAGGAAGGCGATGAACTCACTGAGCCCATCCCTCTTCATGCCTTCCCCTCCGTAGGTTTCTTCCAGTAAGGTTGATAGATGGACAGGGCTCCTCTGCCGAACCGTTTCACCGCAAAACCGATGCCGATGCAGCCGAAATAGGCCCAGCTGAGCTGGACCATGGCCGCCTGGTTTTCGTTGTTAAGATAGGTGGTGCCTAGGTAATAATCTGAGGTGAACTGAAGGATGATCGCTGTTGCGCATAGCGTGAAGGCAAGGAAGACCACGCTCCAGGTGAGCAGGGCCCAGTTGAGCCGGATGGATGTGCCGACGCATATACTGAGGAAGGTCAGGAACGAGACGGAATAATAAGCGATGGTGGCCAACAGGTTCTCCCATGCTCCGTCTGGCGCAGGGTCCGCCCCTATCAGAAGGGCGAACGCGAAAATGAGCATGGGTATGACCACGAGGAGGGAGGCGCCCGCGGGAACGATCCGGTCCTTGGAGCGGTGCGCCAGCGCTGGAGCGGCCATCGCAAAGGTCGACCATAATGCCAGGAAGGCCCACACTATCTCTTTCATGGAGACGAAGAATAAGGCCATCACGGCGATGAGAGCCCAAAGTCCCCATGAAGGCCGGGGGTCGGTCCTTCCTTCATGCATGCCGAGGCCCAATAGCGAGCCAATAGATAAAATCAACCGGGGCCCTCCCAGGGGCGACAAACTCATGTGGTCACGCCATTAGGGACGGTGACTCCCTCCCCCCTGCGGGCCATCTCCTGGGCCCCAAGCCTCTTGGTGTCACGCAAAGCGTCCTCTATTAGTGCTAGGGAGCAGGTTCGACTTTGGTGGACCAGGTTGAGCTCGTTGGCGAAGTCCTTGGACAATGCTTCGAAGCGCTCGCCCTCGCCCACCCCGGTGTCGATGAAAAGACATCGACTATATCCTTCGAACAGAATGCGAAGGAAGTACATCGGATCATAGCCTTGGTCGACCATTGAATCCAGGTGCAGCTCGCGGATAGCGCCCTTGATGCCGAGCTCGGCCCACCCCGGGGAGTTGAACCATGTGCCAGTTACGATGCGTTTCTCCTCCTCGTAACCGACCGGTGTCAGAAGAGTGGCGATGCAGTCGTCGCCCTCCAGCATGATCGTGGGCACCTTTACCTCCTTGGTGACCCCTTTGAGGGATTGGCAGATGGCATAACCTAGAAGGACGGCGTCGACCTTTCCCTCCAGCGCGTTCAGCTTCTCGATGATGGTGTACTTCATCTTTTCCGGTTCGGTATGAAGCCCGAAGTCCAGGTACTCCTTGTGGACGATATCGGGGTCGTTCTCGATGACCTTTTCGATCTCTCGCTTGAGGATCTCGCACGCCACAACGCCTATCCTTATCCTGACCACCGGCGATTAGAGGGCCCCCTTGATAAATAAGGTTTTTTCCAGAAATGGTTCAGAGCCTTTTCCATCGTTCTGTCTCATTCTTATCCCATGAGACTTCCTCTGGTCCCCGCTCCCAAAGAGCACTGGGCACTGGACCGGTCGTGACCCAAGTAAGTCGGTCTATGGTGTCCGATGGGTAGTGTTTCTTCGAAAAAGGGGTGGCCTTGACCACAAGGTGTTGGAGGCGGGGGTGGATAGGGTTCATTGTTATTCCAAGGTCGATATAATAATTTATCCTGAAAGGCGCATATGTGGGTTCATCATCTTCAGCCTAGGGATAAGGGCCAGAGGAAGGGATGGAGACATGATCGAGCTGGACGGGAGCGAGGGCGAGGGGGGTGGACAGATCCTTCGCACCGCCCTTGGACTGGCAGCGTCTACTGGCCAGGGCTTCCGCATTGTGGGGATAAGGGCCAACCGTTCGAGGCCGGGCCTGGCCGCCCAGCATCTTGCGGCGGTCCAATGCGCTGGTAAACTATGCGAGGCGGACATGGATGGTGCCCATCTAGGCAGTCAAACCCTCAGCTTTGAGCCCAGGAAGGCTCCCTCGGGTGACCATGTGGTACACGTGGGCACCGCCGGAAGCTCCACCCTGGTGCTGCAGGCAGGATTACTGGCCTCTGCAAGGGCGGAGGGCCAAGTCCGATTGGAGGTGCACGGAGGTACCGACGTGCCGTTATCACCCCCAGCATCGTACTATCGCTTGGTGCTCATCCCCTTGATGTGCCGTATGGGTCTGAATATGAAGGTTAACTTGGTGCAGAGAGGGTTCTATCCAGAAGGTGGAGGCATGATCGTCGCGACGGTGTCCGCCCCGCCATCGGTCGATCCGTTGGACCTGAGGGTCCGAGGATCGCTCCTAGGGGTGGAGGGGGTCGCCTTCTCCCGAAACCTTCCTGAGCACGTGGCGAGACGAATGGCGAGCGAATGTCGCCGCAGGTTGGTTGATGTTCCGACCATTAGGATAGACTTGGACCAAGGCAATGGGCCATCGACCGGGGCAGGAGTGGTGCTTGCCGCCCGGTACGAGAATGGATTGGTCGGTGCCTCCTGCCTTGGCGAGAGAGGCGTAAGCGCCGAAAAGGTGGCTGAGCTGGCCGTCCAGGGAATGAGGGCCGAGCTCATTGCCTCGCTGGACGTCCATGCGGCCGATCAACTGCTGCCCTTCATGGCGTTGGCATCAGGCCCTTCCCATTTCACCGTACGTACGGTGAGCGACCACCTGCGCACCCAGATGTCCACCGTGTCCAGTTTCTTGCCTGTGCGCTTCGAGGAGAGCGGCACAGGTCCTGTGTCTATGAGCGTGCTTCCTAACCGAACATGATCTCGCGGGAGCGCCTTTTGGCCATCTCCTCGGATGTGGAGGTCCTCTTATTGATGTCCTTGAGCGCCTGCTCGATCAGACCCGCCTCCTCCAACAGCGGCTTCGTGTCCAGCTTGGTGTGCAGAAGGATGCGGTCTATGACCTCTACCGCCGCCGCGGCCGCTCGGGCGTCTGGATACTCCGAGTGGGCCTCGGAAAGTATGGATATGACATCGAAGTCGCGGTTAACGCCCTCGTTGAGCAATACCCCGGCCAGACCGAGTACGACTCCATTATTGAAGGTCGGAACGTTGTGAGCGGCCAGGAGCTCCCTGGCCTTGGGGGTCGAGCCGACACCATAGACCAATATCTCCTCCTTCTCCCTCCTTATGGTCTCTTCCGCGTCCATTTCCACCAGGGGTAGACCCTCGGCGTTGCTGGCTACACCTTCCGGGGAGATCACCATTTTGCATTTCTTTTCCTCCACCCAGTCCATGAAGGTGATAGCGAGGGACTTGAGGATCTCCTGGGGAGGCTCGAACTCCGAGACCATGACCACGATCTTGTCCTGATGGTCGCCCTTGGCCTTGCCAGCGTAGATGCGGACAGGGCTATGGGGGATGCCGTCGCGGACTATTGAAACGGATGGCATATAGGGGGAATCAAGCACGGCCACTTGTTCCAGGCCGAGCAAGGTGACGATGTAATTGGCAGCGATGGAGCCCACCAGGCCGGTGCTGGAGAAGCCTTCGATAACATAGGCCCCTTTGAGATTGGCGGGCCTGATCTCGATGATGTCGAAATCGTTCATTAGGCGACATATCAGGACCGCATTTATTTAGAAGTTGGTGGGATCCGGTGAAAAGGATTATGCACCAGCTAGCCGAATCGCCTATTGTGAGGCCCGAGGTACTGGTCAACTGCGCCATGTCGCCGGATGGCAAGATCGCCACCAAGGAGAGGAGGCAGGTCCGCATATCCTCCGAGGAGGACCGGAAAAGGGTGAAGAAGCTCCGTTCCTCTTGCGGGGCCATCCTGGTCGGGGTGGGCACCATCCTGGCGGACGACCCGCGTCTCACGATAAAGGGGGAGGGGAAGGAACGGAACCCCCTGAGGGTGGTTCTGGACCCAAGGGGAAGGACGCCCGATGAGGCGATGGTCCTGGACGACCGAGCCCGCACGCTCATCGTCACCCTGGAGGCGACCGACAAGGTCTGGAACGGTGCGGAGACCTTTCGTTGCGGACAGGACGCGATCGACCTGGACGAGTTGATGGGGGAGCTTGCGCGCAGGGGTGTCGAGAGAGTGATGGTGGAGGGGGGAGGCGAGACCATCTGGCGATTCTTCAAGGCGGGACTGGTCGACCGATATTTCGTCTATATCGGGGACCGTGTCTTCGGTGGGCGGGAGGCCCCCAGCCCAGTGGACGGGGACGGTTTCCGGTCCGAGGATGCATACCGCCTACGCTTGGTGTCCTGTCAACGATGTGGTGCGGGCGTGCTGCTAAGCTATGAGGCGGAGCGGGATGGATGAGCGACCTCGCTTCCTGGCCGATGAGATGCTGGGCACCCTGGTCAAATGGTTGCGCATCATGGGCTATGACACCCTCTATGCCAAGGACATGAAGGACGGGGAGATCGCCGCCTTAGCGATGCGTGAGGGCCGTTCGTTGCTCACCCGGGACAAAGCCTTGGCAAAGGCCGTGGGGGGCTCTGGTCTCTACGTTATCAGTGACGTCATCGAGGAGCAGGTGGCCCAAGTGGCGGGGGGCTATGGCCTGAACTTCGATGCGTCCTACACCAGGTGCGCGCTGTGCAATGGGGCATTGAAGTCCATCCCGCCGGACGAAGCGCGGGATGAGGCCCCAGCTCGCTCCTTCGGCATGACCGACCGCTTCTTCCGCTGCCAAGGCTGCTCCAAGCTCTATTGGGAGGGCACGCACTGGAACAAGATCAAGGAGAGGTTGAGGGACTTCGGGCTCTAGGGGAGCTCCTGTGCATAGAGGTCCTCGCTCAGTGTCCTGCCGGTGCCAGCGTCTATGATCATCACTCCGCGAGCCCCCTCGACGCACCATAGCGGCAGATAATATATGCCCAGGTCCTCCAAGGATATCTGTTCCCTCTTCGGTCCCACCGTCTTCCTTTCTGTGACCACCGCCGACCCTGACTCCCTGACGAAGTCTTGCTCCGAGGTGTACCTTCTTATGACCTCCTCGATGGCCAATCGTTGAGCGTCCTCCGGGTCCAGGTTCGGCTCTAGGCGCTGGTGGCTCTGGTGCATCGCGGCGGTCAGCTCCACCCCGTCCTGCCAATCCGTGCTCTTCCCCGTGAGGGCGTTGATCGCCACCGTGCCTGTCTTGGTCCCAAGGCGATGCTCGTCGATGAATAGGGAGCAGATGTACCTATGGACATAATGAGGGACCAGCTCCAAACGATAGCGAAAGCCTCCCACCCTCTGGGCCCCGATCGTCTTGACCGAATCCATGTCCAGGTGAGGCTTGACAATCTTCTCGCCCTGCTCCGGCGATGCTTGCTCCAGGTATGAAGACGGGACGGTACGGGGATAATCGTCCGCCTCGAACTCGTCGACCAGGCCTTGGTCGCGATGCCCCAGTAGCCTTTCCAGGTGCACCCGGCCCAGCTCCTGTTCGATGTCCTCTCGGGTCCAGACCGTTACCTCGTCCGAAAGATCCCTCTTGACATTCTCACCTAGGGGGGTCAGGCTGACCACTACCCTCCGGCCCGACTGGCCTTTGGTCTTCTCCAAGAAGTGCTGCAGCCTTGTCTCGTCCGGTCTTGTGAGCAACAGGAAGAACACCTCGATCGTGCCCTTCCTACCTACCATGACACCGTCCCGCTCGAACGTCTCAAAATCACGGGAACGGAGTATATCCTCGATCACGGCGCGCAGGGAGGACGTGGTCTCACCGTGGGCGGAACCATGCCCAAGCATATATCGTTTTTCGAACCCCGGACCTGAGGTCATGGTCGGATGGCGGTCCATAGGTCTCGACCGACGCAGGCGTCGTTGGACATGACGTCCAGGAACTCGTCAGGATAGCGTTGCAGGAAGGTCTGATGGCGCAGGTACTCCTGATCGAATCGTGCTATCCAGGTGCGGATCATCCCTATCGCCACGGTGATGGGGAGCTTGCCATCCT